>JADGRK010000242.1 GCA_017880985.1 Rhodoferax sp.
AAACGGTTGTGTCGCAATAAGCATAAACGACAATCCGGGCCATGCTTGATTTCCGCAAAAGTTTGATCGACAGCCTTATTCAGACCATCCTTAAGATAACTTGGTTATTAAGAAGTAATAAATCAGTAGTTCCAGTTTGGATCGTTCGCTTCCAGAATCCACCCCATCGCAATTTCGCAATGGATTCTCTGAGTCGAACATGATCAAACGCCGAACAATTTTCAAACTCGCCGCCAGCGCCGTTCTGGCCACTGCCGCCCTGGGCGCCGCAGCCCAGCCGGCAGTGACGCTGCTCAATGTGTCGTACGACCCGACACGCGAGCTCTACGTCGAGTTCAACGCCGCTTTCAGCAAATACTGGAAAGCCAAGACCGGCCAGGATGTGAGCATCAAGCAGTCGCATGGCGGATCCGGCAAGCAGGCGCGCTCGGTCATCGACGGGCTGGACGCCGACGTCGTCACGCTGGCGCTGGCTGGTGACGTGGACGCGCTCAACAAGAACGGCGGCTGGCTGGTGCCGGACTGGCAAAAGCGCCTGCCACACAACGCCGCACCCTACACCTCGACCATCGTGCTGGTAGTGCGCCAGGGCAATCCCAAGGGCATCAAGGATTGGGACGACCTGATCAAGCCGGGCGTGAGCGTCATCACGCCGAATCCAAAGACCTCGGGCGGCGCGCGCTGGAACTACCTGGCGGCCTGGGAATTCGCCAAGCGCAAATTCGGCGGCGACGCCAAGGCCAAGGACTTCGTTCAGGCCCTTTACAAGAACGTGCCGGTACTCGACACCGGCGCGCGCGGCTCCTCCATCACCTTTGCGCAGCGCAACCAGGGCGACGTCTTCATCTCCTGGGAGAACGAAGCGCATCTGCTGGAAAAGGAATTCGGCAGCAAGGTCGACATCGTTTACCCCTCGATCAGCATCCTGGCCGAGCCGCCGGTGAGCGTGGTTGACAAGAACGTGGATCGCAAGGGCACGCGCGCCGTGGCAACGGCCTACCTGGAATACCTCTACAGCGAAGAAGGCCAGGACATCGCCGGCAAGAACTTCTACCGCCCGATTTCGGAGAAGTTCCAGGCCAAGTACGTCAAGCAGCTGCCCAAGATCAACCTGTTCACGATCGAGCAGGCTTTTGGCGGCTGGACCAAGGCCGACAAGGATCACTTTGCCGACGGCGGCAGCTTTGACCAGATCTACCTGAAGAAGTAACGCAGTCGCTGTCACACACACCGGGGAGAACAAGCATGGTCACTTCGCAAGTCCGCAGCACTAACGTGCACGCCGAACTGACGCGCGTGCTGCGCGTCACAACGCAGGCCTGGGGCGTGCCGGAAGCTGGCCCGCGCCAGGCCCGTCCCCGCAAGCTCGCAACCCGCACCCCAATCACCCAACGCACGCTCTGGCAGAACAATTGGTCGCGTGTGCCGGTCCAGAGTCTGCGCTGGGCCATCTGAGTCAAGGAAACACCCATGTCCATCAAAGCCATCAATGTGCGCAACCAGTTCCGCGGCAAGGTGCACGAAATCATCCGCGGCGATGTCGTCTCAGAAATCGATGTCGAGACCCCCTGGGGCATCGTCACCTCGGTCATCACCACGCGCTCGGTTGACGAACTCCAACTTGTCATCGGCACTGAAGTGGTGGCGCTGGTCAAGTCGACTGAAGTGTCAATCGCCAAACTGTTGGGCATCTTGTGATCGAACTTCAGGGAATTTTTCAAACCTACCAGGGCTCGAGTGGCCCGGTCGAAGCGCTGCGTGGTATTGACCTGAAGGTGCCGCGCGGCGAGATCTTCGGCGTCATCGGTCGCAGCGGCGCCGGAAAAAGCTCGCTGGTGCGCACCATCAACCTGCTTAATCGACCGCTTGCCGGTCAGGTGCGGGTCGATGGCCGCGACCTGACGGCACTCCAACCCGATGCGTTGCGCGCAGCGCGACGCGACATCGGCATGATTTTTCAACACTTCAACCTGCTGGCCTCGCGCACCGTGTTCGACAACGTGGCGCTGCCGCTGGAACTCGAAGGCCTGCGCCGCGCTGAAATTGTGGCGCGCGTAGTGCCCTTGCTGGAACTGGTGGGCTTAAGCGATCTCAAAGACCGCTACCCGGCACAGATCAGCGGCGGCCAGAAGCAGCGGGTCGGGATTGCACGTGCGCTGGCAAGCCAGCCCAAGGTGCTGCTCTCCGACGAAGCAACCTCGGCACTGGACCCCGAAACCACGCGCTCTATCCTCGCGCTGCTGCGCGAGATCCGACGCGAATTCGGCCTGTCGATTGTGCTGATCACGCACCAGATGCAGGTCATCAAACAGGTGGCCGATCAGGTAGCCGTCATCGACGCCGGGCGCATCGTGGAACAGGGCCAGACCTTGGAGGTGTTCAGCCGCCCGCAACACGAAGTCACGCGCAGCCTGCTCGACGATGTGGTGCCGCAGACACTGCCGGAGCCGGTGCTGGCGCGGGTACGCGCCATTCTGGGCGCTGCACCGGCTTCGCAGGCCAGGCTGCTGCGCCTGGTGTTCTCCGGTTGCGAATCGGACCAGCCAATCCTGTCGGACGTGATCCGGCGTTTCAGCGTGGACCTGAACATCCTGCACGGCCAGATCGATGAGGTACAGGGTCGGCCTTTTGGCGCGCTCGCCGTGCTGGCGCGCGGTGCAAACGAGCAACTTCGCGCCACGGTGGCCCATCTGCGCAGCAGCGGCGTGCTGGTGCAGGAGGTCTCCCATGTTTAGCACCTTCAGCGCCGAATTGCTCGAACTCTTTGTCAGCTCGCTGGGCGAGACCATCGTCATGGTCGGCATCTCGGGTCTGCTGGGATCACTGATCGGCATCCCGCTGGGCGTCTATCTGCGCCTGACCGACCGCGGCGGCGTGCTGGCCAACAGCCCGGCTAATCGGGTCGTCGGCACACTTGTCAACGCCGTGCGTTCAACCCCTTTCATCATCCTGCTGGTGGCGGTCATTCCTTTGACGCGCCTGCTCACCGGCTCATCGATCGGCACCGCCGCCGCCGTCGTCCCGCTGACACTGGCCGCCGGGCCTTTCGTGGCGCGGCTGGTGGAGTCAGCGCTGCGTGAAGTCGATCACGGGCTGATTGAGGCGGCGCAGGCTATGGGTGCGAGCACCCAGCAGATCGTCTTCAAGGTGCTGCTGCCCGAAGCCCTGCCCGGCATCGTGGCGGCGCTGACGATCACGCTGGTGAGCCTGACCGGTTACTCGGCCATGGCCGGCGCCATCGGTGGCGGCGGACTCGGTGACCTCGGCATCCGCTACGGCTACCAGCGCTTCCTGCCTGAGGTGATGGCCGCCGTCGTGCTGATCCTCGTGCTCTTCGTGCAAGCAGTGCAAAGCCTGGGCGACGCGCTAGTGCGGCGCATCAGCCACAAATAAATTTCAATTTCTCAAGGACACCTCATGACCAAACGCCTCTTCATCCAATCCACCATCGCCCTGCTGGCCGCAGCCACCCTGCTGCCGGCCACGGCGCAGGACAAGCCAATCAAGATCGGCGTCACAGCCGGGCCACACGCCCAGATCCTGGAGCAGGTCAAGAAGCTGGCCGAGAAAGACGGCCTAAAGATTCAGATCGTCGAGTTCAGTGACTACGTGCAGCCCAACGCCGCGCTGGCCGCCGGTGACCTCGACGCCAACAGCTACCAGCACAAGCCCTACCTCGATCAGCAGATCAAAGACCGCGGCTACAAGTTCGTTCCGGTGGGCTACACCGTCAACTTCCCAATCGGCCTGTACTCGAAGAAGGTCAAGAATCTGGGTGAACTCAAGGAAGGCGCCAAATTCGGCATCCCGAACGACCCAACCAACGGCGGGCGCGTGTTGCTGGTGTTGCAGGACCAACACCTGATCAAGCTCAAGCCCGAAGCCGGCCTGAAGGCCACGCCACTGGACGTGATCGAAAACCCGAAGAAACTCAAGTTTGTCGAACTCGACGCAGCACAACTGCCGCGCTCGCTTGACGATCTGGACGCCGCTGCCATCAACACCAACTACGCGCTGTCGGCCGGTCTGCAGCCGAATCGCGACGCCATCGCGCAGGAAAGCGCCAAGAGCCCCTACGTCAACCTGATTGCGGTGCGCGAACAGGACAAGAACAAGCCCTGGGTCGCCAAACTGGTCAAAACCTACCAGTCCGAAGAGATCCGCAAATTCATCCAGACCGAATTCAAGGGCGCGGTGCTGGCCGGCTTCTGAAACAGGTAAAACCAGGCGTTGTTGCACGGATGCCCGGCAGAGGCCTGTTAGGCTCGTCGGCCCTGCCAATACAGCTGACCAACCGCATGCCCAACAAACATAACACCAAGTGCCGCCACCATATTCCGAAGATGAAGTACACGGTGCGCAACTGGGCTGAGTACGATGCAGCACTTCGCTGTCGCGGCAGCCTGACCTTGTGGGTCACGGCTGAAGCGATGGATCATTGGGCAGCCCAGCCGCGCAGTACGCCTGGTGGGCAATGTTTCTATTCTGACTTGGCGATCGAAACCAGCCTGATGCTGCGCCTGGTGTTTAACCAACCGCTGCGTCAGACCGAAGGTCTGATGGCTTCTATCTTTGCATTGCTGGGCGTGGATCTGAAAGTCCCCGATCACAGCACTGTGAGTCGGCGCGCCATGAGCTTGGAGTCGATTTCCAAGCGGTGCGCACTGCCCGCAGGG
>JADGRK010000243.1 GCA_017880985.1 Rhodoferax sp.
CATGGCCTGAAAAATCAGCAACACCGCATAACGATTGGATGCGTAGTGACGCTGCTGCAACGCGCTGAGTTCCCCCACCTGTTCAGCAAGGAGTCCCTGATACTGCTCCTTCGACTTGTAAACAGGCCTCGCAAGCGTCGGCCACTTCTTGAGATTGACCTTGTCGCCTTCCTGCACCCGGAAATCCTTTGAATTGATTTTCATCGCAATCCTTTCGGTTCATGTGTTCTGATGGGCGGCATACCCAGTCGGTGATGTTGCACCTGTTTTGCACACGCCATGAGCTGCTCATTATGCGGAGGTCTTGCCGGACCAGGGCCAAGGCCTGCTTTGCCTCCGCCATCCGTGCCTCCGCCATCCGTCTGCTTTGCGCTCGCATACCGCTAACATAGCGCAAAGTTCAATTTACAGGAGCGCTTCATGCCAGTGGTCGTTGTTGCCAATCCAAAAGGCGGTGTGGGCAAGTCCACGCTCGCGACAAATATTGCCGGCTATTTTGCGGCCCAAGGGCATGCCGTGATGCTTGGGGATGCGGATCGCCAGCAGTCTTCGCGACTCTGGCTGGGCCTGCGGCCGGTCGCCGCACGCCCCATCACCACCTGGGATGTGAGCGCCGACCTGATTGCCAAGGCACCTAAAGGCACCAGCCACGTGGTGCTCGATACGCCTGCGGGCTTGCACGGCTGGCGCTTCAATGACGTGATGAAACTGGCGAACAAGGTGATCGTGCCCTTGCAACCCAGTGTTTTTGATATTTTTGCCACACGGGCCTTTCTGGATCAACTGCTACAGAACAAGCACCACGACAAATTACAGATTGGCCTGGTCGGCATGCGGGTCGATGCACGCACCATTGCGGCTGACAAATTGCATGAATTTGTCGATACGCTGGGCGTGCCCGTACTCGGCTACCTGCGTGACACGCAAAACTATATTCATCTGGCGGCCCGTGGCCTGACTCTGTTTGATGTGGCACCGGGACGGGTCGAAAAAGACTTGGCGCAATGGCAGACGATCTGCCAGTGGCTCGATGCCTGAACCAGTCAGTTACAGTGGCATTATGAAAACATTTCAAACCTTCGCAGAACTATCAGGCCTGGTTGGCCAGGAAGTCGTCGTGAGCGACTGGGTCACCATCACGCAAGAGCAGGTGAACCAGTTTGCCCAGGCGACCGGCGACGACCAATGGATCCACGTGGACGTCGAGCGGGCCAAAGCCGGCCCCTTTGGCGGCACGATCGCACATGGCTTTTTGACGCTGTCGTTGATTCCAGCATTTTTTCTGTCATCGCTGAATATTGCGGAGAAGCGCATGGGGGTCAACTACGGGCTCAACAAAGTGCGTTTCCCGGCACCGGTGCCGGTAGGCAGCCGATTGAGGGCCCGCATGAAGCTGCTAAGCAGCGAACCGATTGACCAAGGTTGCGTGCAAATGAGCTGGCAAGTGTCGATCGCGCGGGAGGGTCTGGCCAAGCCGGTGTGTGTGGCCGAGTCGCTGGCGCGCTACTACCCCTGATTTTTGTCGATTGCTGCGGCGGCACTGGCAAACCCGCTTTGCCGCCACGCTTCAAACACCGTGACGGCGACGGCGTTGGACAAGTTCAGACTGCGCTGGCCCGCCCGCATGGGCAGCTTAAGGCAGCGTTCAGGCGCAAACGATTGACGCACCAGTTCGGGCAGCCCGCGCGTCTCAGAGCCAAACACCAGCCAGTCGCCCGCTGCAAACTGTGCGTCATGCACCCAACGGCTGGCGCGCGTCGTCATGGCGAACAGGTGTTCGCTTGCTGGTTTTTCCAGCTCCAAGAATGTCTGCCAGTTGGCATGACGCTTGAGCGTGGCGTACTCGTGGTAATCCAGCCCGGCACGGCGCAGGTGCTTGTCGTCCATTGAAAATCCCAAGGGCTCAACCAGATGCAGGGTGCAGCCGGTATTGGCAGACAGACGAATAATGTTGCCGGTGTTGGGCGGGATTTCCGGTTCGACCAGAACGATATGAAACATGCCAGGATTGTCGCAGCGTGGGGCTGCCGCCGCGCCGGGCCGCCCCAAGCAAGGCATGGCCTCCTTTGGGGGCAGCGCAGCAGGCGTAGCGACAAGCGTGGGGCCTCATTCCGTGCGGGCGATGACCAGCGCGGTGATATGGGCCGCGCCTGCTGCCCTGAGCACACGTGCCGCCGCATAGAGCGACGCTCCGCTGGTCATGACATCGTCAATGAGCACCAGGCGTGCACCTTTTAGCTGCCCGATCAACAAGGGCTCAACGGCAAAGGCATGGTCCAGGCTATTCAGCCGATCTGCGCGCCTGAGCGAGCTCTGCGGCGGCGTGTCCTTGATGCGCAGCAGCAGGCGGTGGTCGGTCTTGTCGGGTGCAAGTTGGCGTGCCAGGATCAGCGCCTGGTTGAAGCCGCGCGTCTTCAGACGTTCCTTCGACAAAGGCATCGGCAGGACCTTGTCGGCGGCATCCAGTGCCGGTTCCACCCACGGCGTGCTGCTCAATAGCAGAGAAAAAGCGCTTGAGAGTCCCGGGTTATTGTGAAACTTGTAATCCACGATCAGGTCCGACCAGGGAAAGGCGTAGGACACGGCGGCCAGGCAGGCGTCCAGGGGGGCTGGCGTTTTGACGCAGACACCGCAACGCCTGACGCCCTCAGGCACCGGCAGCGCGCAGGTCTCGCAACGCGCCTGCGGCTGCGCGAACCGGTTCACGCACGCCTCGCAAACCGGTTGCGCGGGCCAGGCGTGACAGACCCGGCACTGGCTGGGCAAGGCATGCAACATCCCTTTGATCAATCTGGCAAACATCGGGTCAATATACTCGGACGACATCAGTCTATTCATCATGCCCACCCAGCGCCCTCCCAGCATCGACCCGCAAGCGGCCGAACGTTGGCAACAACTGCCCGCGCAAGTGTCACCCTGGCTGCACGAGGAGGTGGCCCGGCGCATGGAAGAGCGACTCGGCTGGATCAAACTCCAGCCGCAAAACTGGGCCCACTGGGAGGCCGTGCGCGGCGGTTTGCAGGCCCATGCCTTGCTGGCCAGGCGTTACCCGGACGCAACCTGTTTTGTGGTTGAATCCGATGCTGATAAAGCGCAGTATGCGTCAAAAATGATAGCAAAATCGTGGTGGCAAGCGTCCCGCTGGACCGCCAAGGCAACGCGTTTTGAGATGCCTGCCGATGGCACGGTGCAAATGCTGTGGGCCAACATGACACTGCACATGGTGGCCGACCCGCAAGCCCTGATGGCGCAGTGGCATCGGACACTGGCGGTGGAAGGCTTTTTGATGTTTTCATGTTTCGGGCCGGACACTTTGCAGGAGCTGCGCGCGCTCTACCGATCGTTGGGTTGGCCTGCACCGTCACATGAATTCACTGACATGCATGACTGGGGCGACATGCTGGCTGGCGCTGGTTTTGCCGAGCCGGTGATGGACATGGAGCGCATCACACTGACATTTGAAACGCCGCAGCGTCTGTTGCAGGAGCTGCGCGGCCTGGGCCGCAATTTGCATCCGCTGCGCTTTGCCGGACTGCGCGGTCGGCAATGGCACCAGCAATTGCAGCAGGCACTGGCCAAGGCACCTTTGCAATTGACCTTCGAGGTCATCTACGGTCACGCTTTCAAGCCAGCACCGCGCCTTGATATGCGCCCTGAGACCGTGCTTTCATTGGCGCAAATGCGTGAAACTTTGAGTCAACGCAAAAATTATCCCCAGAATCCTTGAGAAAAGGGCTTGACAAGGCCAAAAAAAAGCTAAGCACGTGGGCTACAATAACCCGCCGTCGGCCAGAGCGTTGCCTCTGTCTATTGCGTCCCATGCTTGTTCGGCAACAGTTCCCAGCAGGAATAACAGATGACAAAAATGGTTTTTAACTTCGCCACCGTTCAGGGTAAGAACTTTCAGTGGTTTTTGCGCCGCAATTGCGCGGTAACGCCAAGTCAGTTGGGCTGGTTCTACCTCTCGTTGTGTCTGATGTCGGTGGCGATTGGCAGCGTGTTCTGGTTTCAGGGTGCGATGCTGGTTTTGTTGCTGGCTGCGCTTGAGTTGCTGGCAGTGGGTGCAGGTTTTCTACTCTACGCCCGCCACGCGACGGATGGTGAGCGCATTTATCTCCAGGGTGCAAACCTGGTGGTGGAACTTGAAAACGCCGGTAAGTTGGAACGCGCCGAGTTTCGTCGCGAATCGGTTCGGGTGGAACCAAAATTGGTTGACCGATCATTGATTGAGTTGTCAGGCCAGGGGCGCTCCATCAATGTGGGCCGCTTTGTGCGGCCGGAGTTGCGGCCGGTGCTAGCCAGGGAGATCCGGATGGCGCTGCGAGGTGCCTGAAAGCATGCCAGGCGGTCGGTCCAGGCTGGATTAATTTGAGATGACAAGAAAAGTGAACATGATGAAACGTATTTTGAGTCGATTGGGCCGACTGTTGTTGGCGGCCAGTGCCTGGGCCGGCTCGGTGGCCTTCACGGCGGCGCATGCCGTCAATGATCTGCCAGGTGGTCCGGCGGTACGGCAACTCAATTTGCACCCACCAGTCACGAAAATTGCCGAGGAGCAAGCCTGGCTGCACTGGTTCATGTTGATTCTTTGCACTGCGATTTTTGTTGCGGTGTTCGCGGTGATGTTCTATTCAATCTGGAAACACCGTAAATCCGTGGGCCACAA
>JADGRK010000244.1 GCA_017880985.1 Rhodoferax sp.
ATGGCATGCCCAAGAATTCGGATAGCATCAAAGCCATGACACTGCGTGTTCTTCACATCGGTAAATTTTTTCCACCTCACCGCGGGGGCATGGAGTCGTTTCTATCCGACCTGGTGCAGACTCAACGCGCTCAAGGTACCCAAAGCTACGTCCTGGTGCATGGCCAGGCACGGGCGGATGACCCCTCCTGGCTGCGGCGCGTGCCGGTGCAGGTGCAGCTCCTGTATGCCCCCATCGCACTCGGTTTCAGGGCGGCGCTGGTGCGGGCGATCCGCGAAATCAGACCTGATGTGCTGCACCTGCACCTGCCCAACAACGCCGTGTTCTGGGCACTGACCGTGGCCAGTGCACGCCAGATCCCATGGGTGGTGCACTGGCACTCCGACGTCATCGTGTCCAATGAGCATTTGTCCCTGCGCCTGGCCTATACGCTCTACCGTCCATTTGAGCAAGCCGTGCTGGACCAGGCCGAACGCATCATCGTCACCTCACCCCCCTATCTGACAGCCAGCAAGCCGCTGCGCCGCTGGCATTACAAGTGCGCGGTGATTCCGCTGGGCATCGTGCCAGACCTGCCCAGCCTGGCGGGCCTTCCACCGCGCTGGCAAACCGGAGGCCTCAAGCTCCTGTCGATCGGCCGTCTGGCGCATTACAAAGGGTTTGAGACCCTGATTCGGGCCGTCAGCGGGTCCAGCCAGCTCCAACTCATCATTGCCGGTCAGGGCGAAAGCATGGCCGCCCTGCAAGCCTTGGTGCGCAGCAGTACAGCCCCGGGTACGCGCCCCAACGTGCAACTGGTCGGTGAAGTCAGCGAAGACGAAAAACACCAGCTGCTGGCAAGCTGTGATGCGTTCTGTCTCGCCTCGATCGAACGCACCGAAGCCTTTGGCATGGTCCTGCTCGAAGCCATGGCGCATGCCAAACCTTGTATCGTCAGCCAATTGCCGGGCTCCGGCATGTCCTGGCTGGTTTCTTCCAGCGCGGCGGGCCTGAGCCATCTGCCACCCGGCGATGCCAGCGCCTGGCGCGACGCGCTTGATCAGCTCCCGCGCCAACCCGAACAACTCAGGCAATGGGGCAATCAGGGCCGACAAGCATTGCTGGCCCGGTTTTCGATCGCGGCCTGCGCTCACGCCATCGCGCGACAATACCGCATGTCTCAAAACGAAGCTGCACCCCAGCCCATGCACTCGTCGCTCCTGATCGTGATTCCGGCGCGTGACGAGGCCGCCACCATTGGCCAGGTGGTCGGCTCACTGATTGCGGCGGGTTGGCAGCATATTTTTGTCATCGACGATCACAGCAGCGACGACACCGGCAACATTGCGCGCCGTGCCGGGGCCAGCGTGGCGCGCCCGTTGTTGCCACTGGGGGCCTGGGGTGGCATGCAACTGGGCGTGCGCCACGCCCTGGCCCAAGGTTATCAGGCGGTCCTCACCATGGACGCCGACGGTCAGCACGAAGTGCATGAAATACCGGCCCTGATCGCCGCTAGTGGCGACGCCGACGTGGTGATTGGCGCCCACCCGGAACGAGCCAGTCGGCTGCGCCATATTGCCTGGCGCTGGTTTCGCGCCATTGCCGGTTTCGAGTTGCGTGACATCACCTCCGGTTTTCGATACTACAACCGCGCAGCCATCGAAATCCTCGCCGCTGATGAGGCCACCCTGCTCGACTACCAGGACGTTGGCGTCCTCCTGTTACTGCGCCAAGCCGGCCTGCGCATTGCGGAAGTGCCGGTCAGCATGAACATCCGCCAGGTCGGACGGTCCCGCATCTTCTACTCGTGGTTGAGCGTGGCCAACTACATGATCACTACCACCGTGCTTTGCCTGGCACGCTGGCAAGTTTCAGCCAACGCCCGCGCCCGGCGGCGCGCCTGACCTTAAATCGCCGATTCGTCCAGCTCGCCGGTGCGAATGCGCACCACGCGCTCGACGCTGGTCACAAATATTTTGCCGTCTCCGATCTTGCCGGTATGGGCGGCCTTGACGATGGCATCCACGCAGCGATCCACATCGATGGTTTTCACCACCACTTCGACTTTGACTTTAGGCAAGAAATCGACCACGTACTCGGCCCCCCGGTAAAGCTCGGTGTGGCCCTTCTGGCGGCCAAATCCCTTGACTTCGGTGACGGTCAGGCCGGTCACGCCGCATTCGGCCAGCGCTTCACGCACCTCTTCGAGCTTGAATGGTTTAACAATGGCGGTGATCTGTTTCATAGGGTTCCTTAAGTGATGTGAGCGGTCAGGCACGAAATTTATTGGTAATAGGATAACGCCAATCCTTGCCAAAGCTGCGATGGGTCACACGAATGCCCACCGGCGCCTGACGCCGCTTGTATTCGTTGGTCTTGATCAAGCGCGTGACCTTCTCCACATCGGCGCGGGCAAACCCGGCGGCAACGATCTCTTCGATCCCCTGATCATTCTCCATATAACGTTCCAGAATCGGGTCAAGCACCTCATAAGCGGGCAAACTGTCCTGATCTGTCTGATCCGGGCGCAACTCGGCGCTCGGCGGTCGGGTAATGATGCGATCCGGAATCGGCTCAGGATGAGTACCGTAAGGATCATTGGCGTTGCGCCAGCGCGCCAACCGGAAAACCGTGGTTTTGGCCAGATCCTTGATCACGGCAAAGCCCCCCGCCATGTCGCCATAGAGCGTGCAATAGCCAGTCGCCATCTCGGATTTGTTGCCGGTGGTCAGCACGATGCTGCCGAACTTGTTGCTCAGTGCCATCAGCAGCGTGCCCCGAATGCGGGCCTGGATGTTCTCTTCGGTCGTGTCCTCGGCCCGGCCCTGGAATTCGCGCGCCAGTGACTTCTTGAACGCTTCAAATTCCGGCACGATGGAAATTTCGTCGTAACGCACACCCAGGCGCTCAGCCATGTCACGCGCGTCAATCCAGCTGATATCCGCCGTATAGGGCGAAGGCATCATGACGGTGCGCACCCGGTCCTTGCCCAGCGCATCCACCGCCAGTGCCAACACCAGCGCCGAGTCAATGCCACCCGACAGACCCAGAATCACGCTGGGGAAGCCGTTCTTGCCAATGTAATCGCGCACCCCGAGCACCAGGGCGTCCCACAGGTCAGCATCAAGAGACCGTTCCGGCGCCGCATACGCTACCAGATTAATAGCATCTTGCGCATGATTGACGTGGACTACAAACCTATCTTCCACAAAACTTGGGGCGCGCCCGGCGAGCGCACCGTCAGCGTTGAGTGCAAACGAGCGCCCTTCAAACACCACTTCATCCTGCCCCCCCACCAGATGCGCATACACCAGCGGCAAGCCCGTGGCCAGCACCCGACGGCGCATCATCTGCTCGCGCTCATTGCCCTTGCCGACGTGAAACGGGGATGCGTTGATGACGGCCAGCAACTCGGCGCCGGCTGCTTTGGTCAGCCGGGCGGGCTCTTCAAACCACGCATCCTCACAGATCAGCAGGCCGACCTTGATTTTGCGGCCTGTCGCACCCGCTTCAAACACGCACACGTTCTGGCCCGGCGTGAAATAGCGGCGCTCGTCAAACACCTGGTAATTGGGCAGCTCGCGCTTGGCGTAAGTGGCCAGCACGGCACCCTCGCACAAGACACTGGCGGCGTTATGCCGGTTTGGCACTGCCACCGAGCGGGTTCGGCTGTCACCGCCCGTGGGGTGTCCGACCACGACCGTCATGTCTTTTAACCCGGCCAGTTCACGGGCCACTGTTTTCACGGCATCATCGCAGGCGGCAATGAAGGCCGCGCGCAGAAACAGGTCTTCGGCTGCATAGCCACAAATCGAGAGTTCGGGGGTGAGCAACAGGCGCACGCCTTCCAGGTAGGCCGAGCGTGCCGCATCGATAATTTTTTGCGCATTGCCCACCATATCGCCGACCACGAAATTGAGTTGTGCAACGCAGAGTTTGAGTGTCATGGACGTCAAGGAATAGAACAGCAATGATGCAGGAGTCGAACGATTATGTCATCCGGGTACTGAAATCGCCGATGGAGGTGAATGCCGCTGACTGGAATCAGTTGCTGGACCGACAAGCAGCCGCAACGCCCTTCATGCGGCACGAGTACCTGGCAGCTCTGCATGCCAGTGGCTGCGCCACGCCTGAGACCGGCTGGACGCCGCGTTTTATCCTGCTGGAGCGGGGCGACGCGCTGGTGGCGGCCTGCGCTCTCTACCTGAAAACCCATTCCTATGGCGAGTATGTGTTTGACCACGCCTGGGCCAATGCCTATGCGCAGCATGGCTTGGCCTACTACCCCAAGGCGCTGGTGGCCGTGCCTTTCACGCCGGTACCTGGCACACGCTTGCTGGCGCGCAGCGCGGCTGAGCGGGCACGGCTGGTCAAAGCCCTGATTCAATGGTGTGAAGCGGAAAACCTGTCATCGCTGCACCTGCTGTTTTGCAGTCCTGAGGACATCCTGGCGTGTGAACAGGCGGGCCTGATGCTGCGCCATACCGTGCAGTTTCATTGGACGAATAGAGCCCCCACGCTTGCCACTGCGTGTGCTGCGCTGCCCCCCGAGGGGGCACATTTCGCCTTGGGGCGGCCCGGCGGCGAAACTCATGCCCCCACGCTTGCCACTGCGTGTGCTGCGCTGCCCCCCGAGGGGGCACATTTCGCCTTGGGGCGGCCCGGCGGC
>JADGRK010000021.1 GCA_017880985.1 Rhodoferax sp.
GCACAAGGTTACGGAAAGTAATATGGCTTCACGCGGCCGAGGCGCCGGTGGGCACGCTCGGCCAAATAGGTGGAACTCTCTGTTCTGACCTTGCCGCCACGCCGAGGCCAACGCCCAGTACTCGCCCAATTTTCCCACCTTTAGACACGCGGCCACATGAGGCTCCCCTCTTTCGCCCGGCGGGGCGAGAGAGGGGTTGGGGGAGTGAGCGGGGGAAAGAAAACTTCAAGTCGGATAAGTGCCCGGTAAAAGAATACCTTTGTCCACCGTGTTGATGTCGGTGCGGCCGCAGAATGCCATGGTCAGGTCAAGTTCCTTCTGGATGATTTCCAATGCCTTGGTGACACCGGCTTCACCCATGGCACCCAGGCCGTAGATGTAGGCGCGGCCAATGTAAGTTCCGTGGGCACCCAGGGCGCGCGCTTTGAGCACGTCCTGGCCGCTTCTGATGCCGCCGTCCATGTGCACCTCAATCTCTTTGCCGACTGCTTGAACGATGGCGGGCAACGCCCGGATGCTCGATTCAGCGCCGTCCAACTGGCGACCGCCATGGTTGGAGACGATCAGCGCGTCAGCGCCGGAGTGGACGGCGAGGCGGGCGTCATCGGCATCCTGAATACCTTTCAGGATCAGCTTGCCGCCCCAGCGTTTCTTGATCCACTCCACATCGGCCCAGTTCAACGTCGGGTCGAACTGCTTGGCGGTCCACTCCGAGAGCGAGCCCATGTTCTCCACGCCCTTGACGTGGCCCACGATGTTGCCAAAGCCACGCCGTTGGGTGCCCAGCATGCCCAGACCCCAGCCTGGTTTGGTCACCATGTTGAGCAGGTTGGGCAGGGTCAGTTTGGGCGGCGCGCTCAAACCGTTTTTCAAATCCTTGTGGCGCTGACCGATGATTTGCAGATCCAGCGTTAGCACCAGCGCCGAACAGTTGGCGGCGCGGGCGCGCTCGATCAAGCGCTCGATGAAGTCGCGGTCCCGAATCACGTATAGCTGAAACCAGAACGGGTGCCGGTCGGTGCCCGCAGCCACATCTTCGAGCGAGCAGATGCTCATGGTCGAGAGTGTGAACGGCACGCCAAAAGCCTTGGCCGCGCGTGCCGCCAGAATCTCGCCGTCAGCGTGCTGCATACCGGTCAGGCCGATCGGGGCCAGCGCCACCGGCATGGCAACCGGCTGCCCGATCATGTGGCTGGCTGTACTGCGCTGGTCGATGTTGACAGCCACCCGCTGGCGCAACTTGATGTTCTGAAAATCGCTCTCATTGGCGCGGTAGGTTGATTCGGTCCATGAGCCACAGTCGGCGTAGTCGTAAAACATGCGCGGCACGCGCTGCTTGGCCAGCAGGCGCAGGTCTTCGATGTTGGTGATGACGGGCATTGAGGTCTCCTTGGGTTTGCCGATAGCTTAACCTTGCGGCTTGACCACAGGTCCGACAACGCCCTCCAGGTTTGAGACCAGCGCCTTACGGTACTCCGAGACATAGAACTCCACGGCCTGCTCCTGATCCTGTTCAGTCCCATTGCGTGACAAAAAATTGAAGGCGTTATAGCGACCGGCGGCGAACAGGATTGCGGCGCTGGCCTCTCCGTCTTTGCCCCCCTCCGCCAATCGGTTGGCAAGATCGATGAACTGGTCAACGAGTTTGAGGAATTCTGGAGGGTAAGCCATGGCAGTCTTTCGTTTCGGTTGGGGAGTTATTCAAACACATGTCGGTCCTACAACCCAGGCACGCGCGAAACTTCCAAGCTGAGTAGCTACAAGTTTCAAGCATTTTTGGCCTCTAGCCGCCGTGGGGTATGCGCAAGCAGCTACTGAATTTATAGCGATACAGCTTGCTCCTCTGCTGCTGCGCATTCTGCCACGCGTTGCATCGCTGGCGCTTCAGCCGTGGACGCAGTGGACAGCGCCGGGTCTAGACCCAGGCGCCCTGCAGCGCCTGCACCGGCTCGGTGATCGACTGCCAGCGCAGCAGGCGGGCGGCGTTGCGGTTGCGGTAGCTGAGCAGCGCCATGGTGCCCTGCCGGAGCATGGCCTCGCCGACCGATTCGCTGATCGTCACTTCGGCGCCGGGCTGTTGCCGCGGCTCGCCGTCTTCGCGATAGATATGGCTGGGCAGGTCGCCAATGTCCTGGCCAGCGGCGAGTTCCATCTGCCAGCCGGCTTCCATGAAGGTCTGGCCAGCCAGCAGCGCCAGCGAAAATGCCGGACTGCCCCACAGGTACGCCTCGTTTTCGCGTGCTGCCAGTTCTTCGAAGGCGAAGGCGCTGATCGGGTCGCTGTCCTTGCCATAGGGCTGGCGGGCGAGGATGCGCGGCAGGGCCAGGCCGATCCACGCTGCCACCGGGCTCTGGCGCAGCGCGGTCCAGAACGTCGCGACATCGGCAGCCAGCGGCTGCCAGGTTTTTGGATTCACCAGTTGCTCGACGCTGGCGCAGCCCAGCAGCGAAGTATGTGCTGCTGCCAGCAGCGGTGCGCCGGCCCGCCCGGCCATCGCGCCGAGCCTGGCGAGCAGTTGCAGTTCGCCGATGTCGGCGCCGATGGCGAGATCGCTGACCAGCAGCGACCAGCGCTTGCCGTCGGGCGGTTCGGTCTGTGGCCCGCACAGGTGGTGATGCAGTGTTGATTGCGACAGGTCGGCGGCGTGAGCCTGGATGTCCTGTGCCAGTTCGTCGCGAGTGCTATCGGGCAGCAGCAGTTGTATGCCTTCGCCGAGTTCGAGTTCGCGCACCAGGCGCTCGACGCCGCGCCAGTTGGCTTCCAGCGCCTGGAAGGCCGGGTGATGCAGCAGGCGGCGCATCTCGACGGCAATCGACGCGTCGACTGCGGCAATCAGTTGCGTCTGCTGGTTGGCGATATCGGGCACCAGATGCGGTGCGACGATGCCACGCAGCCAGCCCTCGAGGTTCAGGCCGGGCTCGATGCTGGCAGCAGCGGGTGCGGCAGCCGGTTTGCGACCGAGCAGGCGTTCGATGTCGTGCGCCTCCGCAGCATCGGCCGGCTTGGCCGGCACACTGGGGGCTGCGGGCAAGGCGCCAAGCGTTGCCGCCGCGCGGTGAAACTGCGCTGGGTCGGCCAGTTCGGTACGCAACTGGCGCAGCGCGGCGAACGGCGCCAGGCGCGCAAACAGCCGGTCGGGGTGAAAGTCGTCGAGGGATTGAAACTCGATGGTCAGCGATGTGTCGTCCAGCGTGAGTTCCAGCTGCGGCGCGAGGCGCTTGAACACGGCGTCGAAGTTGTCGATGTCGATGCGCAGCGGCTTGCGTTGGGCCAGTGGCAGCGACGCATGGGCTGATGCGCTGTGGCCCAGATCGGCGAGCACCAGGATGCGAAACGGATCCTCTTCGTCCACCCGGCGCGCGGCGTGCGGTTTGCGGGCGGTGAAACTGAACTGCATGGGTAGCATTGCCATTGCTGTCTCCTGCGTGGATACGGACAGGAAATTCAACCGCATCACGCCAAGTATCGTACCTTGGTTGGCCACAAATACCCCCGCTTTGCGGGCGGTGATGCGGAGTGTGGCAGATTTGGGTTTTGTCGAAATCAGTGCACCGGTGGCTACAGCGTCTGCAATCTCTGTAGTGCGGCGTTCAGGGTCTCATCTTTTTTTGCAAAGCAGAAGCGCACCACGCCTTGATCAAAATCGTTGCCGTAAAAGGCCGCCAGTGGAATGGCGGCGACGCCGATTTCAGCGGTGAGCCACTTGCAAAAATCAGCCTCACCCAAGTCGCTCACGGCAGAGATGTCCACGCATTGGAAGTAGGTGCCTTCGCCGGGCAGCAATTTGAAGCGGGTGCGTTTGAGCCCTGCGCGGAACAAATCACGTTTGCGCTGGTAAAACGCAGGCAACTCAAGATACGGTGTCGGGTCGGCCATGTAAGATGCCAGGCCGTATTGCACCGGGGTATTGACCGTGAATACATTGAACTGGTGCACCTTGCGAAACTCGCTGGTCAAGGCGCTGGGCGCTGCCACGTAGCCCACTTTCCAGCCGGTCACGTGGTAGGTCTTGCCAAAGCTGGAGACGATAAAGGCACGCGCCGCCAGGCCGGGAAAGCGCGCTGCACTTTGGTGTTGCTGGCTGTCAAACACCATGTGTTCATAGACCTCGTCACTGATCAGCAGCACGTTGGTGGGCGCCAGAATTTCCTGCAAGCGCAGCATGTCGTTCTCGGTCCACACCGTGCCACTCGGATTGTGCGGTGAATTGATGATGATAGCCCGGGTCCTGTGGGTGAGGGCTGCCGCAATTTTGTCAAAATCAGGGCGGAAGGTGCCGGGCGTCAAAGGCACGCGCACGGCCACGCCGCCTGCGAGTTCAATGTTGGGCACATAGCTGTCGTAGCAGGGGTCGAGCACGATCACTTCGTCGCCTGCGTGAACCACCGCCAGTATTGCCGTGATGATCGCTTGGGTGGCCCCCGCAGTGATGGTAATTTCGCTTGCAGCGCTGTATTGACGGGCGTGAAGCGCTAGTATTTTATTAGCAATCGCGTCACGCAATGGTGCCACGCCGATCATCGGCGGGTACTGATTCAGGCCCTGCTTCATGGCCTCGCTCACGGCTTCAATCAGCTTGGGGTCGCAGTTGAAATCGGGGAAGCCCTGGCCCAGGTTGACGGCACTTTTCTCCGCCGCCAGTGCCGACATGACGGTGAAGATGGTGGTGCCGACGTTGGGTAGTTTGCTTGTTAGGGTCGGTGTGATGAAGCTGTTCATAGGTGGATATAAAAGGGTGACGCCAGAGTTCCGCTCCGCTTCGGGCTATCCCGCAAAATTTTGCAATTGTTCCAACTTGGCAAACTTCCTGAGCCCGAATTTGCCTGTAGATTTTACTGACGAAGAGAGTGGACTTTCCTGTGAGTTCTGCTTAGTATCGCGACTGCGACCGGCTTTTCAAGGGATTTGCATCCCGTATGCGGCGGCGCAACGAGAGAAAACAGAGAATCATCAACAACAAATGAGGAGACATGATGAACGACAACTCACCCGGCTTTATTCGTCAATTGCCCAGTGCCCTGCCGGGCCTGGCGCTGATTATCGCCACCCTGGTTGTGATCCGTTTGTGGATCGAACCCTGGATGGCCCAAACCGTCCTCTTTGGCATCAAGGGCTGGTTCGTTCAGGTCTTGCATCTGAACTATATTCTGCTCGGCATCATTTGTGGTCTGCTTTACCGCAACGTCCTGTTTGGCGGCAAGATACCCGATGTGCTGGTCAATGGCTTTCGCCTCTCGCGTCTGATGATCAAGACCGGGATCATTATGCTGGGCTCGCTCTATACCATCCAGGCCATTGTCAAACTCGGATCCATGGCGATTTTCCTGATTGGCGGCTTCGTCATCATGACCGTCATCATGGTCCTGTGGCTGGGCAAGGTGTTCAAACTGGATCGCTCGATGACCGGCGTGATGGCCAATGCCCTCAGTATCTGCGGCGTGTCAGCGGCGGTCGCAACGGCGCCAGCGGTTGAGGCCAAGGCCTCCCACGTTGCCTACGCCATTGCTACCATTCTGGGTTTCGGCGTTCTGACCATGTTCATCAGCCCGTTCATCGGTCATGCGCTCGGATTCAACGATTTGCAGTACGGTGCCTGGATCGGCACTGGCATTCTCAACTCGGGTCAGGTACTGGCGGCGGCACTGGCCTTTAACCCCAGTATCGCACCAGGCACGGCGGTATCGGTCGCAGAAATCTGGAACATCATGCGGGTCATCTCCATCCCGTTCGCGGTATTTGCCGTCACGGTCTGGTACTGGTCAGGCAAGCAAGATGCCGGCGAGGGTAAGCGCAAAGGACTGGGCACGCTGCTGGTCGAAAAATTTCCGGTGTTCGTCCTCGGCTTTATTGCCATGGTGATATTGACCAGTCTGGGCGTCTTCGGTGATGTCGGCCTCAAGGACGGACCGCCAGCCTCTGCAATCATCAAGATGCTGCGCGTTTGGATGACCTGGATCTTCGGTTTCGGCCTGGTTGGCCTGGGCGGTTATATCGACTTCAAGGAAATCGCGCAGGCCGGTGGCGCACCCCTGAAGCTCGGTCTTATCGTTGGTACGACGAAATACGTCCTGGCTTTGCTGGTGGTGATCCTGTTCCGGGATTATCTGGTAGCGATCTGACACAAAGGAGAACAACATGACTAAAACCGAAACCGCAAGTGCAACACCCGCCACCGATGACAAAGGCAAGATGACCCTGTTCAAGGACGACCGTGCCGAAGATATCGGCGCCATTATTCTGACCATTCTGGTGGTCGCATTCATCGTGTTCTGGACCCGCTAGGGTGCTGGAGCGCATCACCGTGGCCGTGGACGGTTCGCCAGCCAGCGAATTGTCTCTGGGCCACGCGATTCATCATGCCCGTCAGAACAATGCCGTTCTGACGGGCATTTTCATCATCGACGGACAGTGGGCCGACTTCATTGGCAATGACTGGCAGTCATCCAAGGGCGCACGCCAGGGCTTTCTGGATTACATCCTGAAAGAACAGGAAGCCCAGGCGCAACTGGCGCAAACCCAGTTTCAGCAAGCCGTGGGGGATTGGTCTCAAGCGGTATTTGAAGTGCTGGCGGGAGACCCGATTCGTATGCTGGTGGAACGGGCGACCCCTGACAGAACCGATCTGCTGATCACCAGCCGGCGGGTGTTTCAAGTCAGTGGGCGCCCCATTCTCAAGACCCTGGCCAGCCAACTGGCACAGCGGGCAAGCTGTCCCTTATTGCTGTTGCCGTAACAACCCATATTTCATGCGCCTTGTCGGTCCGGCTTGTTGGCAGGATTTAACGGATCATCCTTGCCTGCCTCCCCGAGCCATTCGCAAATCGCGGCCAGCGCCATGTCCTCATTCGGAAAGATGCGCTCCTGCCCAATCTTGTCGAACAGCCCAGTGCGGTGCAGCACATCGAGCACCTGTTTCTTCAGACCCGAGAACACCAGCGTGATGTCGTTCTCACGCAGACGCTCAAACAAGGCTTTGATGACTTCTTCACCGGAGGCATCGAGATTGTTGATGCCATTGCACACCACCAGCACATAGTGGGCGTTTGGTTTCGCTGTCACCGCTTCCAGCACGGCATCCTCAAAGTAAGCGACGTTGGCAAAATACAGTTGGCCGTCGAAGCGCACCGGGATCACCTGCTCGCTGGTGAGCATGTCCGGATAGACGTTGACATCACGCAAGGTGCCGTCGCTATGGCGCCCCAAGCGGGCCACGCGCGGCTTCATGCTACGGTACAAAAACAGCAAGATGGCCACCGCCGCGCCCAGCAGAATGCCACTGTCGAGATGCGGCGCGAAGGCCAGTGTGGCGACAAACGTCACGCCAGCGGCAATACCGTCGTGTTTGTGGACCAGCCAGGCGTGTTTGATCGCCCGGAAGTTGATCAAACCGATGACTGCCATGATGATCACTGCCGCCAGCACCGCCTGCGGCAGGTGATACAGCAACGGTGTCAGAAAGAGTATTGTCAGCAACACGATGACACTGGCGAACACCGACGACATGCCGGTTTTTGCATTGGCGTTGAGGTTGACGGCAGAACGCGAGAACGAACCACTGACCGGAAAAGCGTGACTCAGACTGCCGATCACGTTGGCCAGGCCCTGTCCGAGCAATTCCTGATTCGGGTCGATGCGCTGCTTGGTCTTGGCAGCCATCGCCTTGGCGATGGAAATGGCTTCCATGAAAGCCACCAGTGAAATCACCAGCGCGCTGGAAAACAGCATGCCCAAATCACTCCAGCGCACGCTTGGCACTGCCAACTGCGGCAAACCCGATGGAATGCTGCCTACCACTTCACCGCCGCCGACCAATGTCAGTTCTCCCTTGCTTACCTTTTTGATGCGCCAGCGGTAGCCGTCAGATTTTTCGCCTCGCGGCACCTGACCTGTCAAATAAAGTCGGGCTGGTTTTGAAGCGGATGCGGGAATTTGCTCGAAGATGAATTTGCGCAGCGAACGCGCTCCCTTGCGATTTTCGCCTTCCAGGTCTTTGAGTTCCAGTCTAAGCAACTCGATTTCATAGTTGAGGGCGGCCAAGTGCTGGCTACCGCCTTCGTGATCTGCTTGAAGCTGCTTGAATTCAGCCGATTTGCTGCCGAGCTTGCCGCTCAATTCCAGGATCTTGATTTCTACCTGGGAAAATTCATTGGCAAGGTTCTTCACCTCGGTGTCCATGATCTGATCGACCCTGCCGGTGCTGTTGTGCTCGAAGCCGATGCCCCAACTCACCAGCGTTGTCAGCGCCACGGCGACCAGTACACTGGGCAGCTTGGGCGTGAATCGCTTCATGCCGACCATGATGATGAAGGCAGCCAGCCCCATCAGTAATGTCGGCAAGTGGGTCTCGCCGATCAGTTGCAGGGCACCCCAGACGTCCTGCAAGAAATGCTCGCTGCGACCCATCGAAATCCCGAACAGCTTGTTGATCTGGGACAGGCCGATGATGATGGCGGCGGCGTTGGTGAAGCCAACGATGACCGGATGCGACAGAAAGCTGACGACCACCCCCAGCTTGAATACACCCAGGGTCAACTGCATCACACCGACCATCAAAGCCAGCAACACCGCCAGTGCGATGAATTGCTCTGAACCGGTTGCCGCCAACGGTGCCAGTGCCGACGCCGTCAACAGGGACACCACCGCCACCGGGCCGGTTGCCAATTGCGCGGACGAACCCCACAGGGCTGCGATCATACCCGGCAGGAAGGCCGCATACAGGCCGTAATAAGCGGGCAGCCCGGCCAGTTGCGCGTAGGCCATGGATTGCGGAATGAGGACCAGCGCGACGGTGATGCCGGCGATCAGATCGGCTCTGAGCGTCTCGCCGCGCAACGGCCACCAGGAAACAAAAGGGAAAAAGCGGGCGATGTTCTTGTTCATGAGGTTCTGGGCTCACCGTCCGGCAGCTTGTCGTGGCACTCGGAAAAAATGCGTGCCTGGCAGGTACGGCAAATCTCCGGATCGAGCGTTGAATAGATCGGCTTGATCCAGTTCGACTTGGTCGGGAAAAATCCGCCCGCACCGATGGCATCGAGTTTGTCGGCTTTGCGCAGGAACTGGTAGATGGAATCCTTGCAGCGATAGAAATACAAGCCACCGCCCAGTTTGCGCCGTCGCCGCGCTTCTTGCGCCAGCATCTCGGCACCTGCCACATCGACAAAATTGATGCCGCTGGCAAGGATCATCACGGTTTTCTGGCGCGGGTTGATCTCGTCAATTTCCAGCAAGCCGTTGCTCACAAAGTCCACGGCACCGAAAAAGATCGAACCATTGATGCGCACAATGCGAAACTGTGGACACTCCGGATGTCCATGCGCATCGACAAAGTGGTACGCCCCCTCCTCGCTAGCGGGTACCGCCGGCACGATAGATGGTCTTGAGACGCGATACAGGTAGAGCGACAGCGAGAGCAGGATGCCGAAGAAAATACCTTTTTCCAGATCGACCAGTGTCCCCACCAGCGTGACCCACAAGATGACCGTTTCGGCACGGCTGGTCTTGCTGATTGAAGCAATGTGATGAAAATCAATCAAGCCCCACGCCACCAGGAACAGGATGCCCGCCATTGCCGCGGTCGGCAGGTACGACGCCAGGGGCGCGACCAGCAGCAGAACGAGAAGCAAGAATATCGAAGCGAACACCGTGGCGAGCGGCGTCTGCGCGCCCGCCTCAAAGTTGACACCGCTGCGGTTGAATGAGCCGCTGGAGGCGTAACCGGAAAAGAAACTCCCCACCAGATTGGACAAACCTTGGCCGATAAATTCCTGATTGCCATCGATACGCTGTTCGGATTTCACCGCGATGGCGCGTGAAATGGAGACTGCTTCGGTCAGCGCCAGCATGGTCACGATCAAAGCCGGGAACAGTACTTTGTGCACGGTGGCGTAAGAGAAATCCGGCATCGACAAGGGAGGCAGGCTGGCTGAGAGGGCGCCCACGGTTCTGATCTGGGTGACCGATGGGCCGAATTCGATGTTAATGAAATAAGCCACGATACTGCCGACCACCATGGCGACGATCATGTAGGGTAACTTGGGCGTGAATTTTTTCGCCGCGATGCCCACCGCCAGAGTGATCGCACCGACCGCGCTGACGTAGAGGTTGATGTTGCCCATTTGCAGGAAAAACTGCTCAATCACCACATGAAACGGTACGCCACGCGCGATGTCCAGGCCAAAGAAATTTTTCACCTGGCTGGCGGCAATCAGCATCGCAGCGCCGGCCGTGAAGCCGATCACCACCGTGTGTGAAATGAAATTGACCAGCACCCCCATGCGCGCCAGCCCCAGAATCAACTCGAACACGCCGGCCAGGAAAGTGAGCGTCAGCACCATGCTGATGAACTGCGACGAGCCGGGCTCGGCCAACGGGCTGATGGCGGCGAACACCGCGATCGAGATGGCCGTGGTGGGGCCGGAGACCAGATGCCAGCTCGACCCGAACAGGGCGGCAACGATGGCCGGCCACATCGCGGCATACAAGCCGAATTCAGGCGGCAGCCCGGCGATGGTGGCAAAGGCCACGCCCTGCGGCAGCACGATCAAGGCGCCGCTGAGTCCTGCCATCAGGTCGGCGCGGGTGCTTGTGCGATCCACCATCTGCTTCCACTGCAGGAAGGGAAACAGATGGTAGAGCCGGTACTTGAGTGAGTGGTGAACCATTAAAGCGTTGCATCAACCCACGGGGGGAAGAAGCGAGCGATGCTCTTGTTTACGATGATCTGCTTATTGCTGAAAATAGGCGCCATGATCAAGACATGGGGTCGGCGGGTGCCAACAGGGCCGAGCCCAGCCGGAGAAACTGTTCCGCCTTCTTCTCGTCTATGGAGAGCCGGATCAGTTTGTGGCAGCGCTCCAGTGTCTGAGCCAGTGCATCGTGGGTGTCCTCGGTGTCCTGGAGGCGCTGGACGACCGCGCCCGAATGAGCACCCAGCAACTCACGCGCCAGATTCAGCAGTGTCGTCTTGGGTGAAGTTGCGACTGACGCGAGCACAGCGTCAGAGCCCGGAGTTGCGCCGACGGTCTGAAGAAATCCGTTTTGCAGCAGCCACGTCAGATGCTCGCTGCACTCCTGAATGAACGAGCATTTGCTTAGCAGATCGCCATAGCGAGTCTTCCCGTCCACCAGAATGAGCACCGATCGCAGCTTCTGCGGCACGGCCCCGGTGCGTTGCGCCAGTTCATCCAGGCCCTTGCGGGTTTTCGCCAGGACGGCAGAGCTATCCATGACCGATCAGGTGGTGAGTTCTTCGATGATGCGATAAATCAGGCGCACCGTGATCAGCACGTAGATCGCTCCAAAAAAGAAGATCAGGGCCACGATCAGGTTGATGATGTTGGCTGGCAGCAGGGTGAAAAAAGGCGTGATGAAGTAACCCAGCGTGAACAACGTCACCAAAAAGGTCAGAAACTGCCACTGTTTCCCCACCACGCCGCCGGGAATCTTGCTGCGCAGCTTGAACACTAGATACAGACACACCAGCATGACGGCAATCGCCGCGACGTTGATGACCACAATCAAATTTGCTTCCATTTCTTTTCCTCTGAGTCAGGTGTTCGGATCAGTGCTTTGACCGCACAAATTTGCCATCGTATTCGTGGACCGGTATTAACTATTTCAGATTAGCTAACTCTCATTGGGTGCCACCCGCAACACGGGTCAGCGTAGCGCGTATGGCTTCAGGGGCATTGATGATGCCCATGAACTGACCCATGCCCAGTGCCGGCCAGGCCAGCGCAATGCGAAAGCGCGCATAGGGTGCATAGACCTTGTTGCCCACGATGAACAGTTCGTAGGGCAAGCCCGCAACATGGTCAGCTCCAATCTTGTTCACCCACCAGCCTTCACCGTCGCCGGGATCGTTCATGGCGACACCGAATACCGCCATCTCACGCTGCGGGATCACCACTTCATAGACACGGCTGGTGGCACGCACGCCGCGCGACAGGTTGTCCCGCACGGCCTTGAGCGCATCTTCAAAACTGGCGTGTGTGCTGAGCTCGCTATTGGCTGAATCGAATCGTTCCATACCAAATAGGTAGCGGTATCGCTCTAAATCCGCTTCCGGTACGTCGCCGCCAAACCCGCTGCCCTCACCCAAGGCTTTTGCCAGGCGTATTTGCACTGACTTGACGGCCGTTTGCGCGGTCTTGAACTGAGCACGCAGATAGGCGCGGTACCAGTAGTCCGGGTTCATATACGACACGGAGCCGTCGCTTTGCACCCCGACGCGAATGCCGGACGCAATCACGGCGGAGCCTCCGATAGTGCGAATGGCCTCCAGCATCGCAGGGTCGGTGACCACCAGGCTAGCGTGCCCGGGCAGTCCCTTTGGCATGTGTCGCCCAATCACCGTGAATCCTTCGGCTTGCAGTTTTTTTTCGACTTGCGTTAATAGCGTGGGCAGGTCCGCGCTGGGTAGTCGGTTCCCCTGTAAATAGGGGGCGAGTGCCAGGCAAACCTGCGACGCGCACAGCAAGGCACACCACAGGAGTAGTTTTTTCATAGCGGGTCAGAGGCAGTGAATTTTGCAGATCGCTAATTTAGAAACGATGGCTGTACATGAATTGCCAGTTGGTCTGGGCGTGCGAAATATCGATGCCTTGGGGTGTCGTCACAGTGACCTTGGGAGCCATCGCCACCGACATGTTGAAGTCACCCGCTTGTGACACTTTGTAGCCCAAACCCAAGGTCACGTGATTCTTCACCGTGGCAGGGAACAACGGATTCACATAGGTATCGGGTATCGGGTTGTCCGCCAAATTCAAACCAGCGCGCAGGGTGAGCACGTCATTGGTCTTCCATGCCATACCCAAATTCAAGACCGTTTGATCTTTCCAGTCTTGCTGCATAGCGAAACTAACCGAGCCGCCCATTCCCGAACTGTCATAACGCATCTTGAAGCTCTTCATGGCATCGGCCCAGCCGATGTATTTCAGGTCGGCAGCCAACAAAATTGAAGGGCTGGCTTGCCAACTCGCGCCTACCGCAAAAACCGACGGCATCTGGAAGTCAACAATAGTGATTTGACCGTGATCCACAAATCCACCGATAGCCGATATGCTGGCGTCGCTGCTGGCCGTTTTCATGTCAGACAGCCTGGACTTCAACTGGTAAGAAGCCCCCATGGTCACGTCTCTGTTGACCTTGTAAGTGGCCCCAAGCGAAGCACCAACACCAGTGGCCTTGGCGGCGCCGGTGAAGTCGTTTCCGTCCGAAAAGTCGATGCGTGCCCAGGGAGCGCCTGACAACGGACCGAGTGCCATTGCCAGATTTCCACTGGCGCCGGTCACCATACTTGCTAACTGTCCGCCAGAAGCTGCCAAGCGCATGTCGAGTGACGACCACATGAATTTCAGAGTTGCACCGACTGTTAAATTTGGATTGACTTGGTAGGCAACAGGAAAGATGACATTGCCCACCCCAAGCTCCGAGCGAACCGGTGCACCTGACCCCATGGCCAAGAATGACGTGGCGTCGTATTCGGTGCCCATACCTCCCTGAGCAAACATACCAATGCCATAGGTGTAAGCACCACTGCGTCGCGTGTAACCGAAAGCGGGCATTAAATAGGACGTACCGCCTGATTTGGCTTCCATGCCCATCAGGCTGCTTTTCACGTCTGGCCCCAGCACGCCAAAAGCCACGTCAATGCGCGCCGTGCCATCGGCCAGCATGCCCAGCGTGGCCGGGTTTTGCGCCATGGCAGCGTTGCCGTGATCAATGGCCTGGGATGCGCCACCCATGCCGGTGGAGATTGGGCCATAACCTTCCATCACCATGCCGTTGGTAGCCTGCGCTGACCCGGCTGCAAGCAGGGCGCAAAGAGGGGTCAGGTAAAAAATGTTTCTGGATGCTTTCATGGGAGTCTCCGATAGTTGTAATTGAGGGGAAGCGCGGGTTTTCACTGGGGTGGTGACGGGTGGGAAGATGAGCGTGTTGGGGGTGGCTTACCAAAAAGCCAGCAAACGCCCTTTGACGACTTTGGAGTCGATGCGTTTGAGCGGGCTGTTGCCTTTTTTGATGCAGTCACCGCTTTTCACATCGAATTCCCATTGGTGCTTGGGGCAGGTCAGGGTTGTGCCCTTGAGTGCCAGCTCGGGTATGTCGGTGCTCCGGTGCGGGCAACGGCTGTCATATACCTGATAAGTCTTTTTGTCGCGATAAATGAACAGGCCGCGACCTTCGCATTCAGTGCGTGTGACCTCGCCATCCTTGGCCGCCGCGCTGGCCATCACGTCGTGCCACTGGTCGGGGTTGGCCAGGGACTCTGGCTGGAACTCGGGGATGTTCATGTCCAGAATGACATCCACCGCCCAGATGATTTTGGCCAGGCCCAGTGCCGGAAATGCCATCAGCAGGGCGTCCAGCACCTCCACCGGTGTGCAACCCTCGCGCAGGGCACGTCGCAAATATTGACGCAGGCCGGGATCAGTTTGCGAATGAACTTTGGTGATGACGGAGATCAGGTTTTTGGTCTTCGGGTCAAGATGTTTGCCCGCATCCTTCAAAAACGCGAAGTAGTGGCCCAGCGCTTCGGGCCGGGCTTTGAGTAGATAGTTCAGTGCGTCACTCATGCCAAAAATTCCCCTCATTTAT
>JADGRK010000245.1 GCA_017880985.1 Rhodoferax sp.
AGTTTGCCGGTCAGTTTGCAAATCCCGCTGGATCAGATCAGTGTGGGCACCAGCCCCGCCGATCAATTAAAAAGTCTGGATGCCTTGATTGCGACGCTGACTGATCGTCGTAAAACCGTCCAAACAACGATCGATACCCAATCGAAAAACTTGCTGAGCAATCCAGGCTATGAATTTCTGGACGCTCAGGTCTTCGGGCAAACGGCCGTGCTCGATGCAGTGAAAAAACAATATCCCGATTTGTTCACGATTGGCGATCTGGCGACGCTTACCGACAAGTTGAGCACCGACAATCCGCTGGCGCAAGTGGCGAGCGATGAAGCGCGCGCGCTGTTGCAATTGGATGGTTTGGAAAAAGTCATTGCCTATTCTTCCACCAATGCGCCGATCACCAAAGCCGTGGATCAACTCCAGCAAGATGTGAACCAGCTTCAATCTCAGTTGGAATCGGAAAGCGCGAAAAAGCAGTACCTGGTTCGCGCGCGCGACCTGGCGTGGTCTACGTTCAATTCCCTGGCGACCAAGATCGCCGAAATGGGAATTTCCTCGCAAGCCCAGGGTTCCGTGGTGCGGATGGCGACGGCGGGTGTTGCGCCCACGCTACCGGTAGGGCCCAAAAAGACTATCAATACGCTAATCGGTCTAGTGCTTGGCCTACTGCTTGGCGTGGGGATTGCCTTCCTCGCCGGATTTAGGAACAATAGTGTGCGTAACGAAAATCAGATCAACAAACTCCTGAGTCTGCCGGTCATTGGCACAATCCCCGAAGGGGTAGTGAATGTCAAACCCAGAGTGAAAACCGGCGATAATGGACATGAAGCGCCCGTTGTCTCGCTCAACCTCGCCACGCTCGATCCAAATTCGCCGGTGACCGAAGCGTTTCGCTTGCTTCGGCACAATCTGCTAATGCATGACCCGGCCTGGCGTGTGATTGCCGTTGCGAGCGCAACGCCCGTCGAAGGCAGAAGCACGGTGGCGGCGAACCTGGCGACGATTGTTGCGCGCGCGGGCAAGCAAGTGGTGTTGGTGGATGCGGATTTTCGGCGTCCCGCGCAACACGAGTTGTTTGGAGTGAAAAATGATAGCGGCCTGACCGATATCTTGAACGGCGCGGTGGACACCTGGGCGGCCTATGCGCAGACGACCCCGGTAGACGGTTTGCGCCTGGTGACGAGCGGCGCACTGCCGCCGGATCCGGCCGCCCTGTTGGAATCGCCGGCCCTCAGGCGTTGGTTGGACTTGCTCAAGCAGTCGGTTGATGTGGTGATTGTGGATACGCCCCCGGCGGTTGGCCTGGCCGATGCGTTGATTGTGGCGAGCGCCGCAGACGCCACGCTGCTGGTGGTGGGCGCGGACAGGGTGTCGGAACGCGACGTGGTGCGCGCCAAAGAATTGCTCGCGACAGCCCCCGCGCCGTTGGTGGGTGTTGTGTTGAATCGAACCAGTGCAATCCCGGGCGCACGAGCGTATGCTGCCTTATCACACGCGGCAACCCGAAGCGCTGACGACGTTGGATGAGAAACCGGCAAGGAGCAGGCACAGCGAGGAACATGAAGCAGTACGAAGAAAAACTCAGGGACTTTGTGGCCAGCAATTTCCGTGCTGCGCGATAATGAGTGTGCGCCAATATTGATTTCTCGTCAGATGGGCGAGCAATGTTTCTGGCAACGAGCCAGTTAATCTGTGTGACTGAGAGTTCAGGTTGAAGTGATCTGCGTCTCTCGGGCGCATAGGCTGAATGACATGGATGAGATAGCATGACGGTTTTTTTTGTTACAGGCGGCGCCGGTTTCATTGGCAGCAATCTGGTCGATCGTTTGCTGCAGGCGGGACACCGCGTGGTCGCCTATGATAACTTCTCAACCGGGCAAGAGCGGTTCTTGGAACAGGCTAGTGCGTCGCCTAATTTTTCGTGCCTGCGCGGTGATACGCTGGACTTGTCGACGCTGACCACTGCGATGCAAGGGTGCGAGTTCGTGTTTCATTTGGCAGCCAATGCGGATGTGCGGTTTGGCACCGAGCATCCGCGCAAAGACCTCGAACAAAACACGCTAGCTACATTTAATGTGTTGGAAGCAATGCGGTCCACCGGAGTACGGCGGATCGCTTTTTCGTCGACTGGTTCCATCTATGGTGAACCAGACGTTTTCCCAACACCGGAAACAGCGCCTTTTCCGATTCAGACCTCGTTGTATGGCGCGTCGAAGCTGGCCGGTGAAGGCTTAATCGCCGCTTACTGCGAGGGCTTCGGTTTTCAAAGCTATCTCTTTCGCTTTGTATCCATTCTAGGCGAGCGCTACACGCACGGGCATGTCTTCGATTTCTACACGCAGCTGCGTGATAATCCCGCCGAGTTGAAGGTGCTAGGCGATGGGCAGCAGCGCAAGTCATATCTGTATGTGCAAGACTGCCTTGATGCCATCTTCCTGGCCATCGCCAATGCATCTGCCAGGGTCAATATTTTCAACCTGGGTACCGACGAATTTTGCCGGGTCAATGATTCGATCGGCTGGATCACCAGCCATCTCGGCCTCGCGCCGAAGTTGACCTATACCGGTGGCGAGCGTGGCTGGATTGGGGACAGTCCCTTCATCTTCCTGGATTGTCGCAAGATCCGCGCGCTGGGCTGGCAACCGAAACTCAGCATCCGAGAGGGTATCATTCGAACGCTGGATTATTTGCGGGCTAATCCCTGGGCCTTCGGGGAGACGAGAGCGTGATGGCGTCAGACGTACCCCCGCGCTTCGCGCGGACAGGGTATGCGCTTACATTCAGCTGCCCAAAGGAAGCGCAACCATGAAAGTCTGTGTGCTGGGGTTGTGGCATTTAGGCACCGTGACGGCGGCTTGTCTGGCGTCAGTCGGGCATACCGTGACGGGGCTTGACTTCGAGCTAGACACGATCCAGAAGTTGCAACACGGCCAACCGCCGTTGTTTGAGCCGGGCCTCGAAGAGTTGGTCAAGCAGGGTTTGGCGAATGGCGGGTTGCGCTTCACACCAGAAATCGCCGACGCAGTAACCGGCGCTGCCGTCGTGTGGGTGGCATACGATACGCCGGTCGACGACGATGATCACGCCGATGTCGAATACGTGGCTGAGCGTGTGACGCGCTTATTCCCGTTTCTTGAAGAGGACACCCTCGTTTTGATTTCATCGCAAATGCCGGTCGGAACTACGCGCCGGCTGGAGCAATCTTACGCGGCGACCGGGCGTAAACAGCACGTGAGTTTTGGTTACTCCCCGGAAAACTTGCGACTGGGCAAAGCGATCGAGGTGTTTACGCAGCCCGACCGTGTGGTGGTGGGTCTGCGGGCTGAAGCCGATCGCGATCGCGTCGCAACGTTATTAAGGCCCTTCACCGATCACATCGAATGGATGTCGGTCGAATCGGCGGAGATGACCAAGCATGCCTTGAATGCGTTCCTGGCGACATCGGTTACGTTTATCAACGAGATTGCGGCGGTCTGCGAGCAAGTCGGCGCTGATGCGAAGGAAGTCGAACGCGGCCTGAAGAGCGAGGCCCGGATTGGCCCGCGTGCTTACCTGGGACCCGGCGGCGCATTTGCAGGCGGCACCCTGGCGCGTGATATTGCCTTCTTGATGCAGCTGGGCACTGAGCAGCATGTTCCGCTCCATTTGATACCGGGCATACGCGCAAGCAACGACGAACACAAGAATTGGCCGCGCCGCAAATTGCAGTCGCTGTTGGGTGACCTGCAGGGCATGCGGGTGGCGGTGTGGGGATTGACTTACAAGCCGGGCACTGACACGCTGCGCCGTTCCAGTTCGATCGAACTGTGCCGCTGGTTGATGGAGCAGGGTGCGTTGGTGCGCGCGCACGATCCCGCTGTGAAAGTACTGCCAGGCGATCTAGCAGGCGTGATCGAGTTGTGTCCGATGGCGATCAGCGCACTTGAGAACGCAGCCGCATTAATCGTGGCGACCGAGTGGCCGGAATATCGAGCGGTACCGTCTGAAGTTGTGGTCAGGTCGATGCTGCCGCGTCCCGTGGTGATTGATGCGAATCGGTTTTTAGCCAGGACGTTAGGCCGTGAGCCGCGCGTGCAATATGCAGCCGTTGGCGCACCGGTCGTGAAACCTATTGAGAGTTAACGCATGTATTCATTAGCCGATCGCGGCGCGATCATCACCGGTGCGAATCAAGGACTGGGTTTGGCCATCGCCGAAGCCTACGTGAGGGCGGGGGCGAGCGTGCTGATATGCGCGCGCGATGCCGATCTCTTAGAAAAAGTCCGTGCCCAACTGGCGGCGCTGGCAGGCTCTGAACGGCGAGTCGTGGCTGTGCCGGCGGATGTGTCACAGGTGGCCGATGTGGAACGAATCGTCACTGTTGCGTTGAAGACCTTGCCGAACTTGAACATTCTGGTCAACAATGCAGGCATCTACGGTCCCAAAGGCGCATTGGAGCAGGTCGATTGGGCTGAGTGGACGCGCGCCATCGAGATCAATTTGTTGGGGTCGGTGCTGATGTGCCGAGCCGTGCTGCCGCACTTTAAGGCTCAGCGATATGGCAAAATCATTCAACTATCCGGCGGCGGCGCGACCAACCCACTGCCTTACCTCAGCGCTTATGCCGCGTCCAAAGCGGCGATCGTGCGGCTGGC
>JADGRK010000022.1 GCA_017880985.1 Rhodoferax sp.
GATGGTCCTGTGCGTTGGGTCTTCCCCGACAGGGTCTTCTCCGCCGCAGCTTGACTGCGCCGCATATGACTGCCACAATTTTCTCCCGCGAATCATTTGCAGACAGAAAGGGCAACTCTCATGCGCAGCCTAATTGCAATCATCGCTCTTTTAGTCGGCACGACCGCGTCCGCCGCCTCGAAGCAAGAGATCGATGCCCAAGTCCGCGAGTCGCTTGGTGTCTTTCAAAAGCACACCAGTGCCGGCCACGAGTTGTCCGGAAAGGCAGCCGGCGTACTCGTATTCCCGAAAGTCCTCAAGGCTGGAGTGGGGATCGGCGGGGAGTTTGGTGAAGGCGCTCTTTTGATCGACGGCAAGACCGTCGCCTACTACAACATTGCCTCTGCTTCGATTGGGCTTCAGCTTGGTGCGCAGGTGCGAAGTCAGATCGTGCTTTTTATGACCGCCGATGCGCTCGGCAAATTCCGCAATGCCAAGGGGTGGAAGGCCGGGGTTGATGGAAGTGTGGCACTGGCCACCCTTGGCACGGGTGGCGCAATCGACACTGAAACAGCGAAGAAGCCCATCATTGGCTTCATCTTCTCGAACCAGGGGTTGATGTACAACTTGACGTTCGAGGGCTCAAAGATTACCCAAATTAAGAATTAGGACCGGTCCGAAATTTCGCCGAAAGTGCCAGGGATTTGTCGCCGTGGATCAGGGCGCCGGGCTATACGACTTGCTGGGCGAGAATATGCCGGTGGAAAGGGCTTCAGGGATGGCTATGCCGCTCTTGGCTGACGGATGCCTGCCAACCGCCCTACCCCCGACCGCTCTGCCAGTGGTGAATTTCAGTTCGGTGCAGTTCAGTCGGAAGCCGGAGTTCGACCGAAATTTCATGCAAGCCGTTGATCGTGTTCAACTTTTTTGACCATCAACTGAGCAGTGGATACGAAAGCTCACGCAATAGTCGTTGTCCCTCCGGCCAAATTGTGGGCAACCATTTCCACCGACGCCAAGAAGCTCCTGCTTTCAAATGTCTGGTGCGACAACTGTAGTCATGAGGTAACCATCACCAATTCCACCGGCGTTATCAAAGCCAAGGACTTGGCGCTGGTCGGCTTATGTTCGGAATGCCATGGTGATGTGGCGGGATTGATTGAGATGGACTCAAGGAGGACTGATGATTGAAGGTCTTATTGCCGGTAAGCTCGTCGGCGTAGCGGAGACACGCGAAGGCAAAAATGGCACCTCCTTCGCTCTGGCCAAAGTAAAAGCTATCGCTGGAGATGGAGAGAGCCTCATCGTCAATGTGATTGCTTTCGCTACTGAGGCAAGTAGTGCATTGATGGCGCTTGACGACGGTGATGCCCTTGCATTATCGGGAGCCCTGACACCCAAGGTTTGGACTGACAAACAAGGAAACACCCGCCCTGCCATGGACATGATTGCAACACAGGTTCTGACGCCGTATCAAGTCAATCGGAAGCGGATGGAACTTGGCTTTCCAGCCATGAGTAATGAGTCAAATGAGACTGACAGCGTCAAGCGCTCATAATGAATTCAACCATCAGGATGTCCAAATCTTCTTGGCTGTCTGAGCGAAGAATCTTGCAAACATTGGGGAAACCTCTTGAGGGACGAACGGAAGACTTTGAATGAAAAAAATAATCATCATCAATGCTGAAAAGTATGCTGATATTGTTAATACTATAGAAATAGTCCTCGATCGAAAATTTGAAGGCGCCAGCATCACGACTTTGTTTCGAGCGGTCGAGCGGAGAATTGGCGAACTTGAAGGCCCCGCCAGACAAGAAGACCAAGTCGGTAAGCTGTCACTGGAGATGAGGGTGCTCAATGAACTGCTGGAGAACTTGACTTCGATGGGAGATTTTCAGGCCTCATCGTTGACGGTTCACTGAAACCTCCAATTTATTGGCAACTGCTTCAAATAGCTTGCCTTTTTCGGGCGCCTGCTGTTGGCCTGATGTGCTGTCAGCGCCGCCTGCAAGGCCATGCAGGCCCAAGGTGCCATAACATTTGCTGATTCCATGGCCTCTCGGGAGCGCGTTAATAGCCCATGCTTTCGTGCCTTTCCCTTGACCAAATAGGAAAAACGTTCACACGCCGCTGATTCAAACACTTGGATCGTCTCCGCGCGCGCCTTGAGCCAGAGCTTTTCGTCTTGCCCCAAATCCGCCGAAATTCCGAGCGTCAGCCCATCGGTGCTGATGCCCCATCAGACAGCAATCATATTTCTCTTCATCCAAGCCGTAGACGAGACTGAATGACATTGACTCGAAAACAATCAATTTGAATCAAAAGCCTCTATGTTCGATAGCACACAGACATGCCTTGTATCGAGCGACAAAATGTCAATCAGCGCCTGCCCAGGATCGTCAAGTTGATAAAGGCCAAATATGAACACACACAAAGATTCCTTCACAGACCCCTCTCAGGTGGGTGAACTGAACGAAAAAGTTTGGAAAACAATCAAAGGAGGTCATGAAATTATCCAGGACATGAAACCGGAACTCGACGGCACATTACCGCCCTCCCAGAGCACAGTCATTGTCGATGAAGCAGAGTTCGAAGCGAACGAAATCGCGTCGCCCACAGAATGGGCCACTTGAGGGGTGGGGATGGCCCCACCTTCCGGCGCCTCCTTGGGTCGCCTGAGGGCGTCACTCCGCTGCCCCGGTCCTCGTCCAAGGGCGTAAGAGGTTTTGTGTAAATGGTCAATTGTCAGGAAACGGCAGCATTTCAGGAAAGAAGGGAAATGACCGGAGCAAAAAAACATGGTGCTGCATCCAGCGCCGTGAACAATCGAACCCCGAAGCCGCCTTCACCTGGCGGAAACCAGTACCCGCTGATGGCCAAATCCTGCCGTGGATCATTGGACCTCTAGACACTATTGCGATAGAGTTGTACTCTTAACTAAGGAGATACCTCATGGATCCAGAAGCAATGAAACACAAGGCCAGCCTGTGGGACGGCGATTACGGTACTTCGCGCCACATTACAGACGTTCACTGGGAAGGTGACATAACACCAGAGGAGCTGATAGACGTCGCTGACCAGATTACGACTGAGTGGCAAACAATCGATCTTGAACTTGATCCTGCACACCCGTCGCATGGCCAGGTATTTCGCCTCCAGAGGCCCTCTCAAAACGCCTTGGAGGATGCTTCTGCGCTGAGCATCGCACAGGCTGAGGATGAGTTGGCAGGCAAGTACGTCTGGGTGCATTGCTGTCAGCATGTGGACGACCCTGAAGGCGATACCGAAGGCGAAGATGGGCGCACGTACCGTAGGCTCTTCCGTACTGTCATGTTCAGCATGGAGTTCACTTCGTTTGATGACGTTGCTGCACAGTGTGACGAAAACTTCGGCGAAGACGCATGGAGCGAGTACGAGTTGTATTTGGACGATGACTTGCCAGCACCCATCGCACATTACGGGTGACACGTCATCCAGGGGATTCCTCAATTCATCTTAAGCTGCGATTCAAATGCGGCTAATCGAATCGCATAAGGCTCCAGCAGACCCTGCTCGGTCACAATATCTATACCAAGCCAGACTGCAAATTTTTGCTTAGGTACCGGTAGTGACGCAGTTGACTCCAACAGGCACTCGGGAGCGGTCAGTGTGAATTGGCCCCGCCTTGGGTCATAAACAACACCTGCACTGCTTCCGGGGCTGGGGCTGACTTAAACGCAACCGTCATCGAGTACGATGTGTCACCCACCTTGGCCTGATGTCGCAGGCAGCGCCGACGGGATTTCCGGGTCCATTTCTTACCTCAAAGGAAAATTTCTAATGAATCAAAATCGAAGAGAGATGCTCAAGATCGGATCGACCGCTTTTGGCGGTGTACTAATGGGTCTTCAATCCGAAGTCAAGGCGCAGACTCAAAGTCCGGAAGCAAATGATTCCGTACAGAATGTACAGCCATTAGTGAATCCACTGGGCCTTCGATTCGCCACCTGCCAGTTCAAGGACGGCAAAGCGGGACGGATTGGCATCGTGCTGGACAATGGGCATGTCATTGATGTTGAAACCGAGTCCAAACGCCATGGAATGAAACTCGCCTTTGGAGCCAATTCCATGCTGTCCTTCGTCGCCAGTGGCGACAGTGGCATGGCGCAAATGCAATTGCTTGTTGCCAAAGCGGCCAAGTCCAGGGTAATGTCAGTTCCAGTGAATCAAGTGAAATTTCTGTCGCCGATACCCAAGCCACAGAGCAATATTTATTGCGTCGGCTGGAACTACCTTGAACATTTCGAGGAAGGTAAAGAAGCCAGGGCAGACAAGGCGGTTTCCACCTACCCGCAAAGCCCGGTATTCTTCAGCAAGGCTACCCACACGATGAACGACCCGTTTGGGGCCATACCCTATGACGCGTCTTTTACGGGAACGGCTGATTGGGAAGCGGAATTGGCTGTCGTCATTGGCAAACGCGGACGCAACATTCCCGAAGACCAGGCAATGAACTACGTGTTTGGCTATTCCGCTTTTAACGACACCACTGTGAGAGAGGTGCAGCAGAAACGCCATGGTGGTCAGTGGTTCAAGGGCAAGAGCCTCGATGGCTACGGACCGATGGGCCCCTGGATCGTGACCGCCGCCGGTGTTGTTTTGGACGACATACGGATCATCTGTCGCGTGAACGGCGTCGAGAAGCAAAACGGCAGCTACAAACAGATGTACTTCAAGATCCCGCGCATCATCGCCGAGTTGTCCCGCGGTTTGACACTGGAACCTGGCGACATCATTGCCACCGGCACACCTCCCGGTGTTGGCTACAGTCGGAAACCGCCAGAGTTCCTCAAACCGGGCGACATCATGGAAACGGAAATTACCGGGGTTGGTGTCATTCGTAACATTATCAGAGCGGAGACCTGATCACATCGAACTGTTCCAGAATTTGACGGAACTTCAGTAGGTGCTGTGCAACCGAGCCAGCATCAATGACAGTTATTTGCCGAAGCAGTCGGATAGAAATGCTGTCGCGGACATCCAGCTCGGACTCGATGGCGTATGCCACCGATCATTGGATTCGAAGGGTTGCATGAGTGGTTACTTTTGGCATTCTCGTTGGCGGATTGAGGCCACTTTTGGGCGCAGCCTTCAACGCCCAACCGGCGGCACACTCGGCCCGCCTTGGGCCAGCGCCCTGCCCCTGTTGGCGTGACGGTGGTGATGTTCAACTTCTGATGAACGACTACAGCCCTGGCAGCGTGTTTTGCAGCGCTGACCGGAGCGGCACAGATTCAGATCACGCCTGACCTGGTGGAAAAGCTCAAGACCCCTTAGCATGAGAAGGCATTCTGGGACCGACATTAGTGACTTGAACGCGGACTCATGCGACACGGCGTTCTCCCCTTCAATTGGATTGAATCTCGCGAAAAGAAAATATGGCGTATCTAAACACGGTCGGCAAGCCCAACATTCTGGTGGTTGGGGCGGGAGCGGTTGGCACCACACTGGCCGCTTACCTGATGGCGGCCCGACAGTCGGTCCGGTTGTTGATTCGCGAACGGCACACGGCAGAGTTTCAGGCCGCGTCGCAGCTGACTGTGGATCGCATTGGGGGCGGCGAATCGCTGAGAGTGCCCAAACCCGAACTTTTCACGAAACTCGATCTGACCGGCATCGACTTTCTGTTGATCTGCGTTAAGCACGCAGCCTTGGACGGCGTGATTGCACAGTTGCCGTCAACTCTACCCCCCGGGATGACACTGGTGTCAACCCTGAATGGGATCAGTGCTGTGCCCCGCCTGAGACGATGCTATCCAGCTGACCAAGTGTCGAACGTGACTGTCATGTTCAACGCGCAACTGCTGTCGCCGCTGCATTCACAGATCACGACAAAACCGCAAATCATCATCGACAGCGGGGATTCGAAGCTGCTTGAATTGTTCAACAACAGTGGCATGGAGGTGAAGCGCACGAATGGCGAAGCCATCGCCTGGGGCAAACTTCTGCTCAATCTCGCCAACGCGGTGTGCGCTATCACCCACACCACTGCCAAAGATCTCCTGACTGTGCCGGACTTGCGCGCAATTTACGCGGCGGTATTGGACGAAGCCGTCGATCTGATCGAGCACGCTGGAATCTCGTACCAGTTGCCGCTGCCACTGCCGTATAAACTGTTCCGCCAGCTTATTCTGCATGGCGGTCCGTTGCCGTGGTGGATCGCCAGGGTCCGCAATGGCCTGCAGGCGGGCTCATATCCTTCGATGGTTGCGGACGTCGAGGGTGGCCGGGCAACCGAAGTGAATCAGCTCAACGGCGAGATTGTGAGTTTGGGTCGTGCACAAAATCTGCCCACGCCGATCAACTCCGGAATTGTCGACTTGGTGCGAGAGTTCGAAGGCAAGCCCCCGCCACCCTATTTGAAACCTGCAGCGCTACGCGCTCGCCTGGGCCTTTGATCCGGCCCCCGCCAGTCTGCCCCGTGGCAGCCTCCGCCCTTGCCAATTGGGTGCTGATACACATCAAGCACTCGATCGACTTCGAGCAGATCGAGACCGGTTCGATTGGCTCTCATACAACAAACCATTCAAAATAGTTGGAAACCACGCTTGACAAACCAATTGAACTGTCTAATTATCCGACTTGTACAGTACAAATTTGGCAAACACGAGCATATGTTATCCAGCAAATTCTTAATCGAGAAGACGGGCATTTCCAGGGCAACGCTAAACAACTATATCAAGCTTGGAATACTGTCCAAGCCGGTAGTTAGCAATCCAGGGTTAGCCAGTAAAGGACCGCGTCAATTGGGATTTTTTCCTGCTGACACGATCGGCCGTATAGAGACCATTGGCAAGCTCAAACAAGAAGGCTACAGCATGTCTGAAATTGCCGCTCAACTTCTCGGTGCGAATGAATTTGGGGCAACCGGCACGAATCCCCATGCGACCATCGAGCCCGACCTGAGCAATACCAGCATACCGCCGGCCCCTGCGCCCGCCGCCCCACTTCGGCGGACGGATGACGACGGACCGCGGGTGACGATAGACGAACTGGCTCATCCCGCGTACATGATCGATCATAATTTTGAGCTGATTTGGATCAACCAGGAGGCGCGACGGCAACTGCCCGGCGTCACCGATTTGTCGGCCAAAAGCGATGGTCGAAGTCTGCTCCGGTTGCTACCAGCCCAGCGCAATGAATGGGGCAGTCTTTTGCGCTTTCACGTTGCGCTGGCAAAGGGCCGCCTGACAGCGGACCGCTTTAACTTCGCCTGCCGGGGTCTTGACCCAATGGCATTCGCCAAAATGCAGGTAATTTACGCGGATGCGACCGCTGAACCTGCGATGCCAATGCTGGCAGCGCCAATCACCCTGCCCGATGAAACAAATCGCCAAACCCCGCACACGGCATACGCATCCCATTTTCGCGAAGGCATGCTTATCGTGCTATTGCCCCAGACCAATGGAAACGACGCCATGCTGGAACTGCTGTCCCGCCGCGATGAAGTGATCCGTAGCCTGCTACGTCGCCGTCTGCCCGTTTTGACTGATCTCGCTGTGATGGTGGCCGACCTGCAAGGCTCGGTGACAATCTGCTCGGAATTGCCCCCCGAGGAGTACTTTGAGCTGATCAATGAAATATGGGCCACTGTGACACCGATTTATCGTCGCTACCATGCGACCTGTGGCAAACACGTCGGAGACGGTCTGGTTTACTATTTTTTCCCTCAACCGGACAGCGACTATTTGGCCAATGCGCTCGCCTGCGCCCAAGAGACTCGGTGTGCAATGCAAAGACTGTCCAAGAACTGGCAGATCCGCAAGAACTGGTTGAATGAACTCTATTTGAATACTGGTATCACCGAAGGTCAGGAGTGGCTGGGCACCTACCATTCTTCCACGGGCGTTGAGTTTGTCGTACTTGGCGACACCATCAACCAGGCCGCTCGTGTATCCGATGTGGCACGGCACGGCAGTATTTGGGCCAGCAAGAGTTTGATCGGCAAACTGAGTGCCAAGGAACGTGACCGGGTCAAGTATGGCGTGCATCGGCGCGCACCGGACGGTCGCGACCTGTTCGTCGCCTCCAGCTTTTCTTTTGTTTCGTCTCTACTGGAACAAAATGGTTTGCGACTGGAAAAACTGAAGGATATTTCGACTCTCGCCATCACAGAGATAGTGGCGATAGAGCCGTTACCAAAATAAAAAAGTATGCAACACGTAATCCGCAGTCTTTTGCGGTAACTTGCGATTGACGCTTGTGCCTCTGAATCGAGCCGGGTCGGGTCAATAAGCTGTCCGGCAAGAACACCCGCGTGAGCGGCCGCTTTCAGGCCATCTGGATGGTGACAACGAGGCACTATTCGGGTCGTTCTTGAAGCATAAAATCGCATTCATCGCGCAGTATGATGAAACGCCTGATCCAACGAACATAAAGACCAACTTTCATGCTGGACAATTTTTCGCCTTTCCTTCTTCATTGGGGCATCACCGCGATCTCGCTCTGGGTAGCTAGTCACATTTTCCAAGGAATTAGATTCGCCAATACCTCGTCGTTGGTTGTTTCTGCACTTTTGCTGGGCTTTGCGAACGCCATTGTCAAGCCGCTACTCATTGTCCTCACATTGCCGCTGACGTTTCTGACATTTGGCCTGTTCTTGTTGGTGATCAACGCCCTCATGATTTTGCTGGTCTCGTCTCTGGTCAATGGCTTCAAGGTCTCAAGTTTCTGGACTGCCTTTTTTGCCAGTATTTTCATCTCCGTGCTGAGTTTTCTTATTGGCGCTTTCTTACCCAGTGACAGCCCGTCGCATACCATTCAGATGCCTCACAGCGGCATCTGGCTCTAGGCAGCCAGCCTGCAAGGTGCCGATCGTGCAGTCGGTGTTGGCCGACACTTAGGTGGGGTCAATTATGCAACCCAGTGTCCTCAATGGAGGGTGATTGAGGCCATCGGAAGTACTTAAAAGTACCCCGCCGTTTGAACTGGCAGGTCTCCCTGGTCGGTCGTCGCAGATACTGTGTTAATGTACAGCCAACAGTGAGATCGATAACCAAATGCATCGCCTGCATCCCGCCATTATGGAAACCACCGCTCCCATCCGCATTGATCCTTTCGAGTCACTCAATGCCGAGCAGCGCATGGCGGTAGAACACGGACTGGGCGAATATGGAAATGACGCGCGGCCTCTGCTCATCATTGCCGGTGCCGGTTCAGGCAAGACCAACACCCTTGCCTACCGGGTCGCCAACCTCATCATCAATCAAGCAGACCCACAGCGCATACTGCTGCTGACATTCTCGCGCCGCGCTGCCATGGAGATGGAACGACGTGTGGGCAGTGTCCTGAATCGCGTGCTGGGCCTGAGCGCCGCCCGTCAGTTACCGTCCCTGCCATGGTCCGGTACGTTCCACAGCATCGGCGCCCGCTTGCTGCGTGACTACGCGGCGCGCCTTGGTCTGGATGAATCTTTCACCATCCATGATCGCGGTGACTCAGAAGACCTACTGGGTATGGTTCGGCATGACGTCGGTTTGTCATCCACCAAGAACCGATTCCCACAAAAGGGCACCTGCCTGTCCATTTACTCGCGCACAGTCAACAGCCAGGAGCCGCTGTTGCAGGTTCTGCAGCAGGTATTTCCTTGGTGTGCGCATTGGGAAGACGAACTCAAGAAACTGTTTGGTGCTTATGTCGAGGCCAAGCAGGAGCAGAACGTGCTCGACTACGATGACCTGCTGCTGTTCTGGTCTGAGCTGATGGCCGACCCGGCGCTCGGGGCCGAAGTCGGGGCACGCTTTGACCATGTACTGGTCGATGAGTATCAGGATACCAACCGGCTGCAGGCCGCCATTGTGCTGGGACTCAAGCCGACCGGGCAAGGCGTGACGGTCGTGGGTGACGATGCCCAGAGCATCTACAGCTTTCGAGGCGCCACGGTGCGCAACATTCTGGACTTTCCTCACCAGTTCAGCCAACCATCTCGGCTTGTCACGCTGGAGCGCAACTACCGCTCGACGCAGCCCATTCTGGACGTCTCGAACGCCGTGATCGCGCAGGCCAGCGAGCGTCATGCCAAGAATCTCTGGACTGAGAAGCTCGGGAGTACCTCGCCCCAGTTGGTGATGGTGCCGGACGAGGCCGAGCAGGCGCGCTGGGTCGCCAACCGCATCCTGGAGCACCGCGAAGCCGGGCTCACCCTCAAATCCCAAGCGGTGTTGTTCCGCACCTCTTCTCACAGCGCCGCGCTGGAGCTTGAACTCACGAGGCGCCAGATTCCGTTCGTCAAGTTCGGCGGCTTGAAGTTTCTTGAGGCTGCACATGTCAAGGACATGCTGGCGATTCTGAGGTTCGCCCAGAATCCAAGGGGCCGCATGGCAGGCTTTCGCGTCGTGCAATTCATCCCCGGCATCGGACCCGCACATGCCACGCGGCTGCTTGATGCCATGGATGTGGCTGCCGACCCGACTGCCACCCTTGAGGCTTTCCAGGTGCCAGCCAGCGCTGCCACTGAATGGCAGGCGTTTGTGCAGTTGTACCGTGCACTGCGCCATCCGCAGCGGGCCTGGCCAGCGGACATGGATCTGGCCAAGCGCTGGTATGGACCCCACCTGGAGCGACTTCATGACGATGCGCCTGCGCGGCGTGCCGATGTGGTCAATCTGGAGCGCATTGCTTCCGGTTACGCCAGCCGTGAGAGATTCCTGAGTGAGCTCACACTGGACCCACCGGATGCAACCAGCGACCAGTCTGGGGCACCGCACCGGGATGAGGACTATGTGATCCTGTCGACCATTCATTCAGCCAAGGGCCAGGAGTGGACCTCGGTCTATATACTTAATGTAGTGGACGGTTGTATTCCGTCCGACCTGAGCACTGGATCGCAAGATGAAATCGAGGAAGAACGCCGCTTGCTCTATGTCGCCATGACCCGTGCCAAGGAGCATCTGCAACTCCTGGTGCCACATCGCTTTTATGTGACCCAGCAGTCTGCCATGGGTGAACGCCATATCTATGCCGCGCGGACACGCTTCATTTCAGACGCGCTTGCGACGAAGTTTGAGACCCTGGTCTGGCCGACTGCAACGGTTGAAGGAACTGTCTCGCAACAGGCTGGTTCAACCAGGATCCAAGTTCGGGAGCGCGCCCGTTCGGCCTGGCGCTGAAGAGGTGTGCGACCCACGGTAGCCTCAGCAGTACGATCATCGTCTCAGCAACGGAGATTGAAATGGACATCGAACAGTTCATGCGGGGCTACAAGAACGCCTGGGAAGGAAAGGACGAAACCGCGTTCTGCGCGCTCTTTTCCGAGGATGGTGTTTATCACAACACCCCATTCGCCACACAGCGAGGCCATGCCCAACTCGCTGCATATTGGCGGCGCATCAAACTCCAGGACGAAATTGAACTCGCCTTTGAGGTTCTCTCGTCAACACCCACCAGCGGTATTGCACACTGGCATGTCACGTACCAAGTTGCGTCGGAGGAGCTGTTTCAAATCTGGGCCGCCTCGACAGGAACCAACTTGATTGCCCGAAAGCCAGGCGACCCACTGCCGCGCATGGTCCTTGACGGCCTGCTTCAAGCGTCTTTCAGTGGCCCGTTGTGCAGGGATTGCCGATTGTGGTGGCACAGCATGCCGTTGCCGACGTGACATTTCCCGTGCTCAGGGCATGATCTCCACATACTCATAGACTTCGCAGTCCATGATCTGCTTGCGCACTGGCAGTGCTGCCTGTTCAAACCAGGCTTGCGGGTTGCGTTTGTCGATCTCCCGGCCCATGAAACGAATCAGTTCGCAAATGGGCTCCACCACATGGGTGCGGTAGCGCTCATCCTGCTTGACGTAGCCGATATACATGTTTTTCATGCAATTGCCTCGGCACCATGAATAGGCCTCACAGCTCTCGCAGGGCATAGCCGCGCTGAGCTGCAGCGGGCTCTTCTTGAGCCAGTTGCTCTTGACATCGCCCATTTTCATGTCGGGGGCATACAGCATGTCCGGGCAGGGGTAAATCTCGCCGTTGGGCATTACATTGAGCAGATGGGTGGACACTCGGCATTGGGCGCGGCCCGCATACAACTCCTGTGCGCGGGTGGGAAAGAGTTTGTTGCGCACCATGCCCATCAGCGGGATGAGCGGGTACAACTCATCGGAGCGTGAAAAGAACTTGTCGATCATTTGCACCAGCACGGCCTGGCGCTTGGCCACCGAGTCACCGGCATACATTTCATCGGCCACAAACTGCCAATACAGATAGTCAAATGGTGTACCTTCGCTCACCAATTGATCCAGCTCCTCAAAACAGGTGTCGGGGTTGCCCCAGGTGACACGGGCCGTGATCGAGCCGCCGATTTTTTCGCGCACCTCCTTGAGGTTTTTGATCACCTGGCGATAAATGCCGCGTCCCCGGTAACCGTCGGTGATGGATTCGCCGCCATCAATGGAGGCCAACACATTGGATAGCCGACCGAGCACCCAGTCCGGCAGATTGTCGATCAGCGTGGCATTGGTCTGCAGTTGAAAACGGAAGTGCGGGAACCGGCGCATCACCTCAAGCATCAGGGGCTGGTTCAGCGTGGGCTCACCGCCGTAGAAGGTGACATAGACTTCCTTGCCCTGCAGGTGCTTGTCGACGAAAGCGCTGAGCTGGTCAATGTCGTACTCCACATGTATCTGGGAACCCAACACCTCGCCCACGCCCAATGAACAGTAACTGCACTTGAGGTTGCACTTGAGCGTGGTGAGCAATTGCAACTCGACCCGGCCGCCCATAATGGGGTTGACGTCTGACTGCGGGACTTCCGTTTTAACGGCGGCTGGGAAGAAGTAATTTGGCGTTTCGGTGTACATAGTGTTGCGCTGTTGGTGGCACGAAGGCTGGGGTGATCCGTCTGACAAAAGTCAACGAGCATGGCCCAGGCGGCAGCGATCGCCGGCGCTGATCATAAGCGCTTCGTTCGCGAAAACGGAATGCACGCTGTGCGGCGTCAAAAAGCCGATGTCCGAATGCCGATGCTGGTCTTTATATCAGGCGAAGAAGGTTCGCCAACTGTGCCAGTTCGGCACCGAAACTTAGAGTCAGAAACCAAATGTCAACGATGGTCGACAAGCGGCTCATCGTAAATCGCCGTGCGCAGGACGCCGTCACCGATCACAACCCCTCGGTACATTCCGGCGCAGTTGAAGGGCAGTGAAAAAGCGCCGTACTTGTCTACCGCAATGATTCCGCCTGAGCCTCCAACGGGCGCCAGCAAGTCAATGACAACACCATTGGCAGCCTCATCCAGACCTTGCCCTGCATGGCGCAATCGCGAGGCGATCTCGTGGCACGCCGCGTAACGAATAAATATTTCTCCATGACCCGTGGCGGAAATCGCGCACGTTTCGTCGTCAGCCCAAGTGCCCGCACCAATGACCGGGCTATCGCCCACCCGTCCGGGCAATTTCCCTGTCATGCCGCCGGTTGAAGTTGCCGCCGCCAGGTGGCCGTGGCAATCACGCGCCACAGCGCCTACGGTGCCGTGCTTGCTGGATTCGTCTTGATCTTGGACGCCGCCACGACGCAGGGCAAGTGTTTCTTGCAACGCATCCCAGCGGTCATCTGTGAAGAAATACGACGTCTCTTCGAACGCGACTTCATTGGCCCGGCAAAAATTCAGGGCGTTCTGGCCAATAAGAAATACATGTTCCGACTTTTCCATCACCGCGCGAGCGGCAAGGATGGGGTTTCGCGGCCCACAGATACCGGCAACGGCCCCTGCCGCGTGGTCTCTTCCGTCCATGATGGCGGCGTCCATTTCCTGTGTGCCAGCGCTTGTAAAGACCGCGCCACGGCCCGCGTTGAACAGAGGTTCATCCTCAAGAGTCATCACGGCTGTGGTCACGGCGTCGATCGCGGTTCCGCCATCGGCCAGAACGTGACGACCGGCTTCGAGTGCGCGCCGTAGTGCTGCATGGTAGGCCGCTTCGCGCTCAGTATTCATTTTGCTGCGCAAAATGGTGCCCGCACCGCCATGCACGGCAAGTGTGAAATCGGTTTGATGAGGTCGATGACTTGTTCTCATATAGGGGGTCTCGAAGGAAATTTCGGTTGTCTTTGAGGGATTCTGTCGCGTACGCTGCAAGCGGATACCTCCGGTCAATCGTCTCAAAACAAACCTGAGGCTATATTTATCGTCAACGCGACCAACGTGGTGTTGAAGAAAAACGCCAATATGCAGTGCACCATGCCGGTTCGTCGCATCTTGCGGCTTGTAAAGCTGACATCGGCAGTTTGCCCAGAGGTCCCAATAACGCTGGCGAAATACAAGAAATCACCGTAATCAGGCGGATGGCCGCCAGGAAATTCCAATCCGCCATGTTCACCATGAACTTCCGTGACGTAGTAGTCATGAGCGTAGTGCAACGCAAACATCACCTGAGTAAACGCCCACGACGTGACAATTGTGAGCCCTGCCAACGAAATGTGTGCATATCGAAGAGTGCCATGAAGGTCCTTTACCACCGCCAATTGGGCCACGATGGCACCGATGCACATCAACGCAGCGGTGACCACAAAAACCAAAACTAAAATCCTGCCTTCGTCATGTTGCAG
>JADGRK010000246.1 GCA_017880985.1 Rhodoferax sp.
TACCTGAAAACTGAACAGCTCGATATCCCAGTGATTGCTGCCGGCGGCATCTTTACCGGTAGTGACGCCGTCTCGTTCCTGGAGACAGGATCGGCCGCAGTGCAAGTCGCAACCCGTTTTACCGTGTCCAACGAATGTGGTTTGCCGGCCAAAGTCAAGCAGGAGTATTTCAAGGCCAGTGAAGAAGACATCGTGGTCAATACGATTTCACCGACTGGTTATCCGATGCGCATGCTCAAAAACACACCAGCCATCGGAGCCGGCGTTCGTCCCAACTGCGAATCTTATGGCTATCTGCTCGATGGTTCCGGCCACTGTGCCTACATTACCGCTTACAACCGTGAAGTGGCGCTGCATCCGGATGCCAAAGTTGTCTCTGTCATGGATAAGACTTGTCTGTGCACCCACATGCGAAATTTCAATTGCTGGACTTGCGGGCAAACCACCTATCGCCTGAAGGACACAACAATCCGGCGCGAAGATGGCAGCTACCAAACCTTGAGCGCAGAGCATATTTTCAAAGATTACCAATTCAGCGTTGATCAACAAATTGCGATACAGGTTGAACCCTGGAAGGTTGACGGGTTGGCTCTGATTCCCTGACTGGGACTGGTTTTTTCAGCATACGTAAAAGCAATTTCATGTTGTAAAAGAATGAATTGGTGCGCTGCGTCAATTTTTCTCAAAGTGAAAAACTGTTTTTCATATTGCGAATTAAATGCGCTAAGCCATTGATTTAATTAGATTTAATTTATGTCTTCTATAAGACATAAGATTCGAAAATGGTCTTGGCAAAATCTAGAATGCACTCCAAGGCATCAGACTTGCATGGCAGGCGATGCAATCAGTTTTATCAACCTTAGGAGTGACTTCATGCCGCAAACCATCACCGAGCAATTGAGCCGCGAACAACAAGCCGCCGCACTGGAAAAAGACTGGGCTACCAACCCACGCTGGAAGGGCCTCAAACGGGGTTACAGCGCTGCCGATGTGGTGCGCCTGCGGGGTTCGTTCCCGATTGAGCATACTCTGGCCCGTCGCGGTGCTGAGAAGCTCTGGCATCTGTTGCATGACGAGCCGTACATTTATTGCCTGGGCGCACTGACCGGCGGTCAAGCCATGCAACAAGTCAAGGCCGGCATGAAAGCTATCTATTTGTCGGGCTGGCAAGTTGCGGCTGACAACAACGGTTACGCTGCGATGTATCCGGACCAGTCGCTGTACCCGGTGGACTCGGTGCCGACCGTGGTGCAACAGATCAACAATTCGTTTCTGCGTGCTGATGAAATCCAGCATTCCAAAGGCATTGATGCCGGCGACAAGGGTTACATCGACAACGTGGCGCCGATCGTGGCCGATGCAGAAGCCGGGTTTGGTGGCGTTTTGAACGCATTTGAGTTGATGAAGGCCATGATCAAGGCTGGCGCGGCTGGTGTGCACTGGGAAGATCAATTGGCTTCAGCCAAGAAGTGCGGTCACATGGGGGGCAAGGTTTTGGTGCCAACTGCCGAGGCGGTCCAGAAGCTGATCGCCGCCCGCATGGCGGCCGACGTTTGCGGCGTGCCGACATTGGTGATTGCACGTACCGATGCCGAAGCGGCCGACTTGCTGACTAGCGACTACGACACCAATGACAAGCCCTTCCTGACTGGTGAGCGTACCGCAGAGGGTTTTTACAAGACCAAGAAGGGGCTGGATCAAGCCATTAGCCGTGCTGTTGCCTATGCCGATTACGCTGACCTGGTGTGGTGCGAAACTGGAAAACCCGACCTGGTGTTTGCCAAGAAGTTTGCTGATGCGGTGCGCGCCAAACATCCCGGCAAGCTGATGGCTTACAACTGCTCGCCTTCATTCAACTGGCGGAAAAACCTGGATGATGCCACCATTGCCAAGTTCCAGAAAGAGCTCGGCGCCATGGGTTACAAATTCCAATTCATCACGCTGGCGGGCATTCATTCAATGTGGTTCAACATGTTTGACCTGGCGCAAGACTACGTCAAGCGCGGCATGACGGCCTACATCGAGAAGGTGCAGGAGCCCGAATTCGCAGCGCGCGAGCGTGGCTACACCTTTGTGTCGCATCAGCAAGAAGTCGGCACCGGATATTTCGATGAGGTCACCACCGCGATTCAGGGCGGCAAGTCCAATGTGACGGCGTTGACCGGTTCTACTGAAGAAGAGCAGTTCCAGTGATCGCTGATCAAGCCGGTGCAGCGTAAAATCGCGCTGTCCCGGCTTGCAGACTTTGAAGCGCGGCTTGTCCGCGCTTTTTTATTTTTAAAACCTTGCGGGACGGACCGTCTCCTGACACGTTGCGGGAGAGACCGCAGGCTGCGAAGCAGACCAGCTCTGTCCTCAACCGCTCAAAGAGCCAGCTCTGTCCTCAACTGATTATTTAAACCATGATTCAAATCACACTTCCTGACGGCTCCGAGCGCGACTTTCCCGGTCCAGTGACGGTGGCCGACGTAGCCGCATCGATTGGCGCCGGTCTGGCCAAGGCGGCGCTGGCGGGAAAAGTGGGTGGCAAGGTAGTGGATACCAGCTATCTGATCGAATCGAACAGCGCTTTGTCGATCATCACGGCCAAAGATGCCGATGGGCTGGAAGTCATTCGCCACTCGACCGCCCACCTGTTGGCTTATGCCGTCAAGGAACTGTTCCCTGAGGCCCAAGTCACGATCGGCCCAGTGATTGAAAATGGTTTTTTCTACGATTTTTCTTATAAACGGCCTTTTTTGCCGGAAGACCTGATCAGCATCGAGAAAAAGATGGTTGAGCTGGCTGCCAAAGACGAGCCCATTACGCGTCGTGTGTTGCCGCGCGATGCGGCCGTGGCCTATTTCAAGGGCTTGGGCGAGCACTACAAAGCCGAGATCATTGGCAGTATTCCTGCGCATGAGGATGTATCTCTCTACCGTGAAGGCAAGTTTGAAGACTTGTGCCGTGGGCCGCATGTGCCCAGCACCGGCAAACTCAAGTTCTTCAAACTGATGAAGCTTGCAGGTGCCTATTGGCGCGGTGACCACCACAATGAAATGCTGCAACGTATCTATGGCACCGCCTGGGCCACGAAGGATGAATTGCAGCAACACTTGACCATGCTTGAAGAAGCCGAGAAGCGCGATCACCGCAAACTTGGACGTGAACTCGATCTGTTTCACCTTGATGACCATGCCCCAGGCCTGGTGTTTTGGCACCCCAAGGGCTGGACCTTGTGGCAAGGCGTTGAGCAATACATGCGCCAGGTCTATCGCGACAACGGCTATCAGGAAGTCAAAGGTCCGCAGATCCTGGACAAATCTCTGTGGGAAAAAACCGGCCACTGGGATAAGTACCGCGAGAACATGTTTACGACCGAGTCGGAGAAACGCGAATACGCCCTGAAGCCGATGAACTGTCCCGGCCACATTCTGATTTTTAAACAAGGCATCAAGAGCTATCGCGATCTGCCGCTGCGCTATGGCGAGTTCGGCCAATGCCATCGCAACGAGCCCTCGGGTGGGCTGCACGGGATCATGCGGGTGCGCGGCTTCACGCAGGATGACGGCCACATTTTTTGCACCGAGGACCAGATTCTGCAGGAGTGCGTTGATTACACGGCGCTGTTGCAGAAGGTCTATACCGACTTTGGTTTCAAGAACATCATTTACAAGATTGCGACCCGCCCTGAACAGCGCATTGGTTCTGACGAGGTATGGGACAAGGCGGAGGCCGCATTGATGGAAAGCCTGCGCAGGTCAGGTTGCGAGTTTGAAATCACACCGGGCGAGGGCGCGTTTTACGGCCCCAAGATTGAGTACACACTCAAGGATGCGATTGGACGCCAATGGCAATGTGGCACCATCCAGGTTGATTTTTCGATGCCTGAGCGCTTGGACGCCGAGTACGTTGGCGAAGACGGCGCCCGTCATCGGCCGGTGATGCTGCACCGTGCCATCGTGGGCAGTCTGGAGCGTTTTATCGGGATTTTGATTGAAGAAAGTGCCGGTGCCTTGCCAACCTGGTTGGCCCCGGTGCAGGTTGCCGTGCTCAACATTACCGACGCGCAGGCCGACTATTGTCGTGAAATTGTCGCGAAATTGAAAAAATCACTGCCAAATCAAGAGCTTAGGGTGGTCTCTGACCTTCGTAACGAGAAAATTACGTATAAAATACGCGAGCATTCAATGCAGAAGCTGCCGTACATCCTTGTCGTAGGTGACAAAGAGAAGGCAGCAGGTACCGTTGCAGTGCGCGCCCGGGGTGGACAAGACCTCGGTGTGATGTCTCTTGATGCATTCGTGCAAAAAATCACAGGCGATATCACTCACAAGACTGTTGTCTGAGCTGAATTCAAGCGAGGTGCAGTTTGTCCGCGTGTACGGGGCGGTTTTAGCTACGGTTTTCGTAGCAGAAATTGTGAAGGATTAAGCCATCGCTACTGAATTTCGTGACCGTCGTCACCGCGAAGAACGCAAACATCGCCTGAACCGGGAAATAATGGCCCCGGAGGTTCGCCTCTCTGGAATTGAAAATGAGCCGCTTGGGGTAGTTAGCCTGATGGAGGCGCTGCGCATGGCGGGAGAGCAGGATGTGGATCTGGTTGAAATTTCTGCCACGGCGGT
>JADGRK010000247.1 GCA_017880985.1 Rhodoferax sp.
GAAGAAGCAAGCGTCGTGCTGGCGGCGATGGGGATGACCGTGTCGGATGCCTTCCGCCTCCTGCTGACCCGCGTTGCCCGCGAGAAAGCCTTGCCGTTCGAGCCCCTGGTACCAAACGCGGTCACTATCGAGGCCATGAAGGAAGCGCGCCGTGGTGGTTTGAAGTCATTCGCTCCCGTCGGAGATTTGATGGTAGAAAAGTGACAACGGACCCAGACTGTTATTCCACTGTCACACTCTTGGCCAGATTGCGGGGTTTGTCCACATCCGTGCCTTTGGCGCACGCGGTGTGATAGGCCAGCAACTGCAAAGGCACCACGTATAACAGCGGCGAGAGCTCACCGTAATGCTCGGGCATACGGATCACGTGCAGGCCTTCACCAGACTCGATATGACTATCGGCATCGGCCAGCACGTAAAGCACGCCACCCCGGGCGCGGACCTCGTGCATATTGCTCTTGAGCTTTTCCAGCAGCGCATCGTTGGGCGCGACGGTGACCACCGGCATGGCGCTGGTCACCAGCGCCAGCGGGCCATGCTTGAGCTCACCTGCCGGATAGGCCTCGGCGTGGATGTAGCTGATTTCCTTGAGCTTGAGGGCGCCTTCCAGGGCAATCGGGTAGTGCAGCCCGCGGCCCAGGAAGAGTGCGTTTTCCTTCTTGGCAAAGTCTTCCGACCAGGCAATGACTTGCGGCTCCAGGGCCAGCACGGCTTTCAAGGCGATGGGCAGATGGCGCATGGCCTTGAGGTGACGGGCTTCTTCGGCCTCGCTCAAACGCCCCTTGGCTTGAGCCAGCGCCAGTGTCAACAAAAACAAGCCCGCCAGTTGCGCGGTGAAAGCCTTGGTGGAAGCAACCCCAATCTCAATGCCGGCCCGGGTGATGTAAGCCAACTCGCATTCACGCACCATGGCGCTGCTGGCCACGTTGCAAATGGTCAGCGTGTGCGTCATGCCCAAGCTCTGCGCGTGGCGCAGTGCCGCCAACGTGTCGGCGGTTTCACCCGACTGCGTGATGGTGACGACCAATGAATGTGGATTGGGCACCGAATCGCGGTAGCGGTACTCGCTGGCCACTTCGACTTGCGTCGGGATTTTGGCGATGCCCTCCAGCCAGTATTTGGCGGTGCAGCCGCTGTAATAACTGGTACCACAGGCCAGAATCAAGACCGAATCGATCTGTTTGAACACCTTCGCCGCATTGGCACCGGGCGCATGATTCATCTGTTGGTCAAACAACTCGGGCACGATGCCGTTCACGCCTTGCAGGGTGTCGGCAATGGCGCGTGGCTGCTCAAAAATCTCTTTTTGCATGTAGTGCCGATACGGCCCCAACTCGGCCGCGCCGCTGTGCGCAACCACGGTTTTGACCGGTCGCTGCGCTGGCAGCACCGGCTTGGCGTCTTTGTCAAACAGCCAGTACTTGCCGAGCTGGATATCCACCACGTCACCTTCATCAAGGTAGACAATTTGGTCAGTGACTCCGGCCAGCGCCATGGCATCGCTGGCCAGAAAATGTTCCTGCCCATCTTTGCCAACGCCCAGAATCAAGGGCGAGCCCGCTCGCGCGCCAATCAGGCGGTGTGGCTCATCCTTGCAGAACACCGCTATCGCATAGGCACCCCGTAGCGATTTGAGCGACGCTTTGACCGCTTCAAACAAGTCGCCGTCATACAAACTGTCGATCAGGTGAGCCACAACTTCGGTGTCAGTCTGGCTCTGAAAGATATAGCCCTTGGCCTCGAGCTGGGCCCGCAGTTCATCATGGTTCTCAATGATGCCGTTGTGTACCAACGCCACCCGTTCCGGTCGATTCACTGCATCCAACCCCGGACCATGGCTAAAGTGCGGGTGGGCGTTACAAACCACCGGCGCTCCGTGCGTGGCCCAACGAGTGTGCGCAATGCCAGTTGTACCTTCAAGCTTGCTGTCGCTGATTTGCTCAGCCAGTTCTGCCACCCGGGACGTGCTGCGGGCGCGCTTCAGACCGTTGGCATATACCGCCACACCGCAGGAGTCATAGCCGCGGTATTCCAGCCGGGCCAAGCCCTGGACCAGGATGGGAATGATGTTCCGATTAGATACTGCGCCCACAATGCCGCACATAGACCGCTCCAAGAATTAGTGAGTCGATGTTAGAAACATCAAAAAGAAATATGCAATCTAATTTTGTACAAATTCGACTTTATATTTCATAAAATATTAGTATTGATCAAATATTCCATTATTTTCATAAAATTGGTATAATAAACCGCATGCGTCGCGCATTGGATCGATTCATCGCCATTGCTGCGCTGTAAAAATACCTAGGTGCTAACCCGCTAACAACGTACAAGCCAACTCGCTACCATTCACCCTCGTGTTGAAGACTGGTAAGTCTGTCAACTAACCTTTGCAGCCGGAGACCAATTTGTCAGCGGAGTTCATTCTTGAGACGCGTGGGTTAACCAAGGAATTCAAGGGATTCGTGGCTGTCAATCAGGTGGACCTGAAGGTTCAACGTGGTCATATCCACGCGCTGATTGGCCCCAACGGTGCGGGCAAAACCACCTTCTTCAACCTGCTGACCAAATTTCTGCACCCGACCGCGGGCACCATCGTGTTCAACGGCACCGACATCACGGCGGAAAAACCGGCGCAAACGGCGCGTCGCGGTATTGTTCGCTCGTTCCAGATCTCGGCGGTGTTCCCGCACATGACGGTGCTGGAAAACGTGCGCGCGGCCCTGCAACGCGGTCTGGGCACCTCGTTTCATTTCTGGAAGGCCGAAAGCACGCTGTTCCCGCTGCATGAGCGCGCCAATCAACTATTGGCCGAAGTCGATCTACAGGATTTCGCCGACGAGCTGACCGTCAACCTGCCCTACGGGCGCAAACGCGCACTGGAGTTGGCCACCACCCTGGCGTTGGAGCCCGAACTGATGCTGCTGGATGAACCGACACAGGGCATGGGCCACGAAGACGTGGACCGGGTCACCCAATTGATCAAAAAAGTCTCTGCCGGGCGCACCATCCTGATGGTCGAACACAACATGAATGTGGTGGCAAAGATTGCCGACCGCATCACGGTGCTACAGCGCGGCGCCATCATTGCCGACGGCCCGTATGCCGAGGTCTCTCGAAATCCGCTGGTAATCGAAGCTTATATGGGCACAGTCGATACCGAATTACAAGGTACTCACTAGATGGCCAAGGAGCTTCTGCGGATCGAAGACCTGCACGCCTGGTACGGCGAATCGCACATTTTGCATGGTGTGAACCTGAGTGTGAATGAGGGCGAAGTGGTGACGCTGCTGGGGCGCAACGGCGCCGGGCGCACCACCACCCTGCGCGCCATCGTTGGGTTGACCGGCATACGTAAAGGTTCCATCAAAATCAATGATGTCGAGACCATCAAGCTGGCGCCGCACAAGGTGGCCCACCTCGGCGTCGGCTACTGCCCCGAAGAGCGCGGCATCTTTGCCAGCCTGACGGCAGAGGAAAACCTGATGCTGCCGCCCACCCTTGCACCCGGGGGCATGAGCGTCGAAGAAATCTATCAGATGTTCCCGAACCTGGAGGAGCGCGCTTCCAGCCCTGGCACCCGTTTGTCAGGCGGCGAGCAGCAGATGTTGGCAGTGGCGCGCATTTTGCGCACCGGCGCACGCTTGCTGCTGCTCGATGAAATCTCGGAAGGCCTGGCACCCGTGATTGTGCAAAAGCTGGCTGAAATGATCCTGACCCTGAAGGCCAAGGGCTACACGATTGTGCTGGTGGAGCAGAACTTCCGCTTCGCGGCACCGCTGGCCGAGCGCTTTTACGTGATGGAGCACGGCCTCATCGTGAAACAATTTGCGCAAAATGAACTGGCCAGCAATATGGGCATGCTGCAGGAATACCTGGGCGTTTAGCGCTGATGCAGCCGCTCATGGATTGTTTAATTTTTCCCCACTTCTCAACCACCAACTACCCAGGAGACACCATGAAACTCAAGACTCTCGTTGCCGCAATGACCCTTGGATTCGGCATTTGCGCATCCGCACAAAACACCGGTCCGGTCAAGATCGGCTTCATCACCGACATGGCCAGTGTATATGCCGACATCGACGGCCCGGCCGGAGGGGAAATGATCAAGTGGGCAGCGCAGGATTTTGGCGGCAAGGTACTGAACCGTCCGATTGAAGTGCTGACCGCCGATCACCAGAACAAGGCCGACATCGCCAGTTCCAAAGCGCGCGAATGGATCGACAAGGACGGCCTGTCCATGCTGATCGGCGGCACCAACTCGGCCACGTCGCTGGCTATGGCCAAAGTGACAGCCGAGAAAAAACGCCCGTTCATCTCTATCGGTGCCGGCTCGGCCCGTCTGACCAATGAAGATTGCACACCCTACACGGTTCACTATGCCTATGACACCGTGGCCTTGGCCAAAGTAGCAGGCACGGCACTCGTCAAGGCCGGCAACAAAAGCTGGTATTTCCTGACGGCCGACTATGCTTTCGGCGCATCACTTGAGAGCGATGCCACCAACGTGGTCAAGGCCAACGGCGGCACCGTCGCCGGCTCGGTGCGCCACCCGCTCAATGCGTCCGATTTCTCCTCCTTCCTGCTACAGGCCCAGTC
>JADGRK010000248.1 GCA_017880985.1 Rhodoferax sp.
CACCTCACCGGGCTCTTCAATCGCTTCATAGGCCGACGCGATCACCCTGACCCCGTGGCGTGCGTAAAAGTCGCGCGCAGCCTGGTTCAACACATTGGCCAAATAGCTCAGCGTGTCCTCGGGGTAGGGCGCTGGCGGCTCCACCGCCTGACCCGGCAGCCAGCGTACAAAACCATGAACGCGAGCGGCCTCCAGCGCTTGAACCGTTTTCCGGCGCAGCGGGTTGAGGACCGAGGCTGGCACAAACCATGGTCCTGAAAACACCACCTGCACATCGGTGGCTGCAAAAATGGTGTTGCCCATTTTGGAGATGTGGTCGCGTAGCGTATCCAAAGCGGTCGCACTGTCTTTGGCGGGCGTGTGCGCCAGCGCAGCCTGTGCCGTGGCGCTGAAGCCGTCTTCGTCGGTCAGCGTCAGCGCGACTCCGGTCGGGGTGTCAGACAGACGCGCCCAGACACCGATGCGCCGCTCGCTGGATTTATTCTCCAGCACGCGCAGCCAGTCGACGTTGCGGTTGCGGTTGACTTCCACTCCTTTGCGCAGGTCTTTCAGGTCGGCTAATGCGTCTTTGGGGAAGACTCGCCAGCGGCCTTTGGCGGCACTGAGGGCTTCAGCCCGGTTGATAGCCAGGCCGATCAGTTGCTTTTGCAGATCGTAGTAGCACAGGCCGTCGCCATTGTGCAGCTCGGCTTGCCTGTCGGTCAGTGTCAGGTCCACCCAATTGGGGCCCACTTGCGTGACAAAACCGATCGCCTGGCCAGGGTTTTTGGGCGTGTCAAACGCACCGATATCGCCCTGGCGGCCGGGTACAAAGTAGTCGGTAAATTCGCGATTGAAGTTCTGATTCGGGTCGGGCGTGAAGGTGAAGCTGGTGCTGCCGCTGCTGGAGCGTGCCAGAGGGTTGCCGGCGTGCTGGCGCTCGTCAATCAACGCATCGAGCAGTTTGCGGTAATGGGCGGTGATGTTTTTCACATAACCCATGTCCTTGTAGCGCCCCTCAATCTTGAAACTGCGCACACCCGCATCCACCAACGCGGCCAGATTGGCGCTCTGGTTATTGTCTTTCAGGCTCAGCACATGCTTGTCATGCGCCACAAATCGGCCCTTGTCATCGACCACCTGATAGGGCAGGCGGCAGGGCTGGCTGCACTCGCCCCGGTTGGCGCTGCGCCCGGTGTGGGCCGCGCTGATGTAGCACTGGCCGCTATAGGCCACGCACAGGGCACCATGCACAAAAAACTCCAGCGTGCTACGGCCGCGGTCGGTGGCGGCGCCAATGGCGGCAATTTGCTGCAGGTTAAGTTCACGCGCGAGCACCAGTTGCGACAGGCCTGCGTCCTGCAAAAAGCGGGCTTTTCCGGGTGTGCGGATGTCGCACTGGGTGCTGGCGTGCAACTGAATCGGCGGCAGTTCCAGCGCCAGCAAGCCCATGTCCTGAATGATCAACGCATCGACACCGGCGTCATACAGTTGCCAGGCCAGCTTGCGGGCAGCTTCGAGCTCGTCGTCGCGCAAAATGGTGTTGAGGGTGACCAAGACCCGGCTGTTGAAGCGATGCGCGTGTGCCACTAGCCGGCCAATGTCAGCCACCGTGTTGTCAGCACTGGAACGCGCGCCAAACGACGGCCCGCCGATATAGACCGCATCCGCGCCGTGGTTGACGGCTTCGATGCCAATAGGGGCATCGCGCGCCGGCGCTAACAGTTCAAGTTGGTGGGGCAGGAGTGACATGGGGTGTGATTATCCCGGAACCGTGCCGAATCGGATCGGGGACTGCCGGTCTGCCTTGCGTACACTTGGCTCATGAAATCACCACGATTTGACACACTTGATGCCCTGCGCGGGCTGGCAATGGTGTGGATGACGGCGTTTCATTTTAGTTTTGACCTGAACCAATTTGGCTACATCAAGCAGGATTTTTACCATGATCCGCTGTGGACCTGGCAGCGCACGCTGATCGTCAGCCTGTTTTTGTTTTGTGCCGGTTTGGGGCAGGCCATTGCGGTGGCGCAGGGGCAGAGCTGGCCGCGCTTCTGGCGCCGCTGGGCGCAGGTGCTGGGCTGCGCGCTGCTGGTGACCTTGGGCTCCTGGTTGATGTACCCCAACAGCTTTATCTACTTTGGTGTGCTGCATGGCATGGCGCTGATGTTGATCATTGCGCGTTTGACGGCGCGCTGGGGTCGCTGGTTGTGGCTGTTGGGTGCGGCCGCAATCGCTATTCAATTTGTAGCCTCTTACGCACTACAGACGATGGCTACAGCCCAATTGATTGATATTCTCAACGCACCGCAACTGAACTGGCTGGGATTCATCACGCGCAAACCGATCACCGAAGACTATGTCCCCTTGCTGCCCTGGTTGGGCGTGATGTGGTGGGGCGTGGCGGCTGGCACCTGGCTGTCGAATCATGCTGCAGAGCGTTTGTCAGCACGCCTGCCCGCGACGCTCAAGCCACTGGCCCTGCTGGGTCGCTGGAGTCTGACCTACTATATGCTGCACCAGCCGGTGATGATCGGCGTCTTGATGGCAGTCGCCTGGCTTGCCAAATGAAGAAAGCGGCCGCAGCCGCTTTCCGATTTCTTGTGGGACAGACCGCAACTCTGTCCCCAACTGATCAGATAATCAAGACGGCTATTCGATTTTGGCCTTGGCGCGCAGGTCTTCCTGATATTTCGCCATTTTTTGCTGTTGCAATTGTTTCTCAATTTGAGGTTTGACGTCTTCAAACTTGGGCAACTGGGCATCGCGCACATCGTCCAGCCGAATGATGTGGTAGCCAAATTGCGACTTGATCGGGGTCTCGGTCATCTTGCCTTTGGCCAACTTGGTCAGGGCCGCAGAGAATTCAGGCACATAGTTACTGGGGTTGGCCCAATCCAGATCACCGCCTTTGGCACCAGAGCCAGGGTCTTTGGAAGACTTCTTGGCAATTTCCTCAAATTTGCCACCCTTTTTCAACTGGGCAATGATGGCTTTGGCTTCACTTTCTTTTTCCACAAGAATGTGGTGGGCATGGTATTCCTTGCCACTGTTGGCCGCGGCAAACTTGTCGTACTCGGCCTTGAGATCGGCATCGGCGACCGGATTGGCTTTTTGATAGGCGGTAAAGAGTTCACGGATCAAAAGCGTCTGGCGCGCCAGCTCCAACTGGACCTTGAAGTCTTCGCTGGTTTCCAGACCTTGCTTCTGGGCTTCCTGAATGAAAATTTCGCGGGCGATGACTTCGTCCTTGATTTGTTTTTCGATTTCAGGCGTCATTGGGCGGCCCGAACGCGATACTTGCTGCATCAGCGCATCGACCCGGGCCTTGGGGACCGCTTTGCCATTGACGATGGCCACGTTTTGTGCCAACACCGCCGGAGCCAGTGCGGCTAGCAACGCAGCCGTTGCAATGGCCGACAAAAATTTCATTTTCATTCGGATTTCCTAAGTAATGAAGATTAAAAAACAGATTCAAACCGGGGGCAGTTGAGCTTCAATCGCCAGCGCGTGCAGGCCCTGCACCATGAAATCTTGCAGCGCATCATACACAAGCCGGTGCCGCATCACGGCAGACTTGTCGGTAAATAAATGTGAAGTGATGCGCACCCTGAAATGGCTGCCAAAGCCGCTGCCGTTGGCACCGGCGTGGCCGTGGTGCTGGCAGCTCTCATCAATCACCTCCAGCGCAATCGGGTGCAGGGTCTCGCGCAAACGCTGTTCAAGCTGCTGTGCGGTGGGAGCTGTTGACCGGGGGGTTGTCGTCATGGTGGCGTTTGTGGTGGGGGGTGTTTCAGACCGTCGGTTCATCGGTTTTGATATAGCGCGCAATGTAGAAGCCCTGGCCAATGATAAAAACCAGCGGAAAGGCATAGCCCCAGAGTTTGAAATTGACCCAGGCTTCAGTGCTGTAATAGGCCGCGACATAGGCATTGATGAGCGACATGAAGGCGCAATAGACGATCCAGACCCGGTTCAGCCGCATCCATACCGCCTCAGGCAGCGTCAGTTGACTGCCCAGCATCAGTTTGAGAAAGTTCTTTCTCCAGACCCAGACCGCCAGTGCCAGCCCGATCGCCATGGCGGCATACAACACCGTGGGTTTCCATTTGATGAAACGCTCGTCGTGCAGCACCAGTGTCAGGCTGCCAAAAATCAATATCAACGCCAGCGTGATTTTGTGCATCACCGTCAGTTTGTGGTCCAGCGCGTAGATCAGTCCCATTTGAACCAGCGTGGCGGCCATCAGCACGCTGGTGCCGATGTAGATGTCATAGACCTTGTAAGCGCCAAAGAACAGCAGGATGGGAAAGAAGTCGATCAGTATTTTCATGTAGGGGTGAAGTTTAACGAAGCCGAGTTCATGCAGTAGCGCAGGCCGGTCGGCGCCGGGCCGTCTTCAAACACATGGCCCAGATGTGCCCCGCAGTCGGCACAGTGGACTTCGGTGCGGCGCATGAATAGTTTACCGTCGGCTTTGGTTGCGAGCGCCGCCTCGTCAATCGGCTGAAAATAACTGGGCCAGCCGCAACCCGATTCAAATTTGGCATTTGATTCAAACAGCGGTTTGTCACAGCAAATGCAGCGGTAAATGCCTGGCGCCTGGT
>JADGRK010000249.1 GCA_017880985.1 Rhodoferax sp.
CAACAATGATATGCAGCGTTTTGGTCGGCCAGGCCGCCCAATTCTTGGTATCATTTTGGGCTATAGCTCCCGTGCAGATTGCACAAGCAGCTATAAACAACGTAGCAAATTGAAAAAACCGACGTCGCATGGCCATCTCCTGAATAAAAAAACCCCTGAAGACCAAAATCTTCAGGGGCATTGTGTCTCAGCCGTCGGTCATCAGGCGTACTCAGCCAGCGTTTTTTTCATTTTTTTCATGGCTGCCACCTCAATCTGTCGGATGCGCTCGGCGCTCACACCGTACACGGCTGCCAACTCGTGCAGCGTCATGCCGCCTGAATTGTCGTCGTTGACCTTGAGCCAGCGCTCTTCCACAATGCGCCGGCTGCGCTCATCAAGTGCCTCCAGCGCGGTTGCAATGCCGTCACTGGCCAGCACGTCACGCTGGTGCGCCTCAATCATCTCGGTCGGTTCGTGCCGGGTATCGGTCAAGTAGGCAATCGGGCCAAAAGCGTCTTCACCATCGTCTGATGGGCTGGGGTCAAGCAGTACGTCACCTCCGGACAGTCGCGTTTCCATCTCGATCACCTCTTCACGCTTGACACGAAGCTCGGCCGCCATCGCATCAATCTGCTCTTCGTTCAATGTCTCGCGGTGCGTGCCCAGGTCAGCCGCCGCATCATCGGACTTGTAACGCTGCTTCATCGAGCGCAAGTTGAAGAACAGCTTGCGCTGCGCTTTGGTGGTGGCCATCTTGACCATGCGCCAGTTTTTCAGGATGTACTCGTGAATCTCGGCCTTGATCCAGTGCATCGCATAGCTCACCAAGCGCACGCCCATGTCAGGGTCAAAGCGCTTGACCGCCTTCATCAAGCCGACATTGCCTTCCTGAATAAGGTCGCCATGCGGCAAGCCGTAACCCAAATACTGGCGTGAGATCGATACCACCAGCCGCAAATGCGAGAGCACCAACTTACCCGCTGCCTCCAGATCATTGTCTTGTCTGAACTTGCGCGAAAAAGCCTGCTCTTCTTCGAGCGTGAGCATCGGCAACCGGTTGGCGGCAGAAATATAGGCGTCCAGATTCCCCAGCGGCGGCACCAGCGCCCACGGATTGGCTACTGCCAAGGCAGCGCCAGAAACTCTAGTTTGATTAGCCATATAAGCACCCCTTTTGTTTCATAATTGTTATATTAGCACTCTCTATGATCGAGTGCCAATTCAAAAGTTCAATTGGGGTCATAGTCGTGATGGGTAATCTGGAGGCCAGATAATGCAACATTGATTGAATGGATAAACACATGAGCAAGCCAAAAAATACCCCCGACCAGCCGAGTTCCGTCAGCCACCCGTCAAGCCAGCCGCGCCTGACCAGCCTGTCACACGGCGGCGGTTGTGGCTGCAAAATCGCCCCCGGCGTGCTGTCAAGCATTCTCAAGAGCACCACCGCCATGCCAATCCCGAAGGAATTGCTGGTCGGCATCGAAACCTCGGATGACGCCGCCGTCTATCAGCTCAATGACGAGCAGGCCCTGATCGCCACCACTGATTTCTTCATGCCGATCGTGGATGACCCGTTTGACTTTGGCCGCATTGCGGCCACCAATGCCATCTCGGACGTCTATGCAATGGGTGGCAAGCCGATTCTGGCGCTGGCGCTGGTGGGCATGCCGATCAGTGTGCTGTCAACAGACACCATCGCCAAGATTCTCGACGGCGGCGCCAGCGTCTGCCGCGCTGCTGGCATCCCGATTGCCGGGGGTCACACCATCGACTCGGTCGAGCCAATTTACGGTTTGGTGGCGCTGGGTCTGGTGCACCCGAGCCGCGTCAAACGTAATGCAGACGCCCGCGTGGGCGACAAGCTGATTTTGGGCAAAGCGCTGGGCGTGGGCATTTTGTCGGCGGCGCTCAAGAAAGAAAAACTGGATGCACCGGGCTACGCGCAGATGATCGCCGTCACCACCCAATTGAACACTCCCGGCCCCGAACTGGCAGCCCTCAGCGGCGTGCACGCGATGACCGACGTGACTGGCTTTGGCTTGGCCGGTCACGCGCTGGAAATTGCGCGGGGCGCGAACTGCACCGTGCAAATCAACTGGTCACGCGTGCCATTGCTGGTCGGCGTGCGTGAGCTGGCCTTGCAGGGCAGTATTACCGGAGCCTCCGGGCGCAACTGGGCCGCGTATGGGGTTGAAGTGAGCTTGCCCGAGGGTTTTGCTGCAGTTGATCAAGCGCTATTGTCAGACCCGCAAACCAGCGGCGGCTTGCTGGTGTCGTGCACGCCTGAGGCGGTTGACGCGGTGTTGGCAATTTTCGCGCAACATGGTTTTGACGCCGCGATTGAAATTGGCCAGATCACAGCAAAAACAAGTGAGGCAAGGCTCCAGATACTGTGAAGCCAGGTTGAACGTGTCGCTGCGACGCGCCAGCGGCTAACGGTAATGTTCGCGCCGGCGCTCATCCGAAACGAACTCTTCCAGATCGGGATCCATCGCGTTGCGTGATGAGATGATGCCCACAGCACGACCGTTCTCAACTACCGGCAGATGACGGAAGCCATTCTCTTGCATCAGCAACAGCGCGTGGCCGTAGGACTTGCTTGGCCCGAGGGTCTTGGGCGCGGTGGTCATGACCTCCAGTAGTTGCGTGGTCTTGGCGTCAAGCCCAAGCGCGACCACGCGAAAAACCACGTCGCGTTCAGTAAAAATACCCACCAGACGATCATCCTCAACGACCAGCACGGCACCGGCATTTTTACTGGCCATCAGACGCGCGGCGTTGGCCACCGTTGCCTGTGGCGAAGCAGTGAGAAATTTCTTCTTCTCCATGACGCTTTTAATCGGTTGATCAAACATTTGTGCCTCCTGGGTCAAATGCTAATCGTCTTATGACCGATTCTCTGTTGACCTACATCAACCTATATCAAGCTATACGAAGCTTCACGCGTGCAAAGTCATCCTCTGACTTCGGGCAATTGGGATCCGTATTGCCGTCCGGACAATTTGGCGCTGCCATCATGACACTCGGACAAGCCAGAATCAAACCCAATGCAAGCGTTTTCAGTCCAAAAAAGTCTGATTCTGGCGGCCCTCAATCAACACAGAAGCCACGCACTGGCAGCGAAGGCAACAAAAACACCAGGTTGACGCTCACGGCCCAGCCATTGGCGACGACGGCTACTTGGCGCCGGGTCGATCCTCATCTCGCCTCGGACCTTGCTGCGAACGCTGGCCACCCTGCCTGACCGCTGGCCCATCCGGGCGCTGTCCCCCTGGCCTGACGACCGGCCCGTGCGGGCGCTGTCCCCCCGGCCTGACCACTGGCCCGTCCGGGCGCTGTCCCCCCGGTCTCACCACTGGCCCACCCGGGCGATGTCCACCCGGCCCGAACTCTGGCCCCGGCAAACGATGGCCGCCCGGCCCGAACCTTGGCCATGATCTGTCAATCCAGCTCTGTCGCTGCGGATACCAGGAACGGCCACGATAGTAATGGTCCCAATAATCTCCAATGCTGAATGAGATGATACCGAGGCCGATCAGGGCGCCATAAGTCAAAACTGGAACGTTGGTTCCCTGGTACGGATAAACGATATTTGCCGCATAAACCCAACCCCGGTTCGGCCCGGCGAAAACATCGCACCAGCTATAGTCGCTCAGGCAACCTTCTACAGAAATCGAAACGCCGGCCTGCAATATCGCGACCACCGGATACTCGGTGGCCGGACCGGCGCGAAGATTTGTCTGGCTAGAAACATAACCCATCTCGGCGAAAGACGTGGCCGGAATAGCCGCCAGCGTCAACGCCAGAACAGTCAACATCTTTGAATACTTCATTGTTTACCTCACTTGGTTAAAAAATCACATCGGCCAATACTTCAGACATCAGTAACGACGCATCCCACCTCTGCCATCACCTCTTGCTGCATCGTTGTTCTTCAAATGGCAAATATGCCGCTCCAGTCGCAACACCCCCCATGCCACGCTCATCAAAGACAGTGCAGAAATAGAAATCAACCGCTTTCTATCCATCTTGCAATTCCCTACATGGTTAACAACTACGATAGTCTGACCGCAGAGTGCATCCTGACAATTTAGTTTGATGGGGATTTGATTTTTGTCAACTCAACGGGATATTTTCACAGGCAAGGGCCGTAGCCACATCAATCACGCCAACCTCATGTGCCTCGTCGGCGCCGGTGCCAACGCTCAACGGCGACGGTAGCGCTTGATAAACGAGCGGTCAATCCAGTCTTTTAGCCACCAGACCCAGCGTCCCTGGGCCGAATAGTCCCCCCAGGTGGCGATGGCATAGCGCCCGCCGCAGGACAGCAAGCTCAAGGTTTTCTCCCGGGGTACATGTACATAGGGCTTTGGCGCCTGCCCGGACAACGCGGCCCGCAAGTTTTCAGCCAGCGCGGGACCAGCGCGCACGGCATGGACGCTGCTGCGTGCCAACGCGCGGTCCACGCGTGTGCTGATGTCACCTGCCGCAAACACTTGAGGGTCGCCGATGGAACGTTGACAGGCGTCCACCACGATAAAACCCGACTCATCGAGCGCCAGGCCGCTGCCGTGCAACCACGCAGGCGC
>JADGRK010000250.1 GCA_017880985.1 Rhodoferax sp.
TGCGCCAGCTCGTCGATCGACTCCAGCACGTCGGCCAAGGCGGTGTGACGCTGCTTCTTTTTGAACGATTTATAAACCTCCGGCCGCCAGCGTTTGGACAGCTCCTTGAGCGTGCTCACATCAAGGTTTCGGTAATGAAAAAAGGCTTCCAGCCGAGGCATGTACTTTGCCAGAAAGCGCCGGTCCTGCCCGATGCTGTTGCCGCACATCGGCGAGCCATTCTTGGGCACGTACTGCTTGAAAAAGTCAATCAACTGCGTTTGGGCTTCCTCCTCGGACAAGGTTGAGGCCTTGACCTTGTCAATCAAACCGCTCTTGCCGTGCGTGCCCTTGTTCCACGCATCCATCTTGTCGAGTAACTCATTGTCCTGATGGATGACCAGCACCGGGCCCTCGATGCGGGGTTCAAGTTTCGGGCCAGTGACGACCATCGCGATTTCGATGATCCGGTTGCATTCCGGGTCAAGGCCCGTCATTTCACAATCAAGCCAGACCAGATTTTGGTCGGATTTGGCCAGCGTTGCAATCGTGGGAGGGGGGTTCGTGGGCTGCATGACCCGAATTGTCGCCGATGGCATAAACTCGCCCGCCATGACTGACTCGTTTCCTGCTTCTTCCCCGTCGCTGATGCTGACCTACGCTTTTGCGCTGACGCTGCTCGCGGTGCTGATATTGAAATTCTGGCTCAGTTCGCGGCAAATCCGGCATGTGGCGCAGCACCGTGAGCAAGTCCCCACTGCCTTCGCCGAAACCATCAGCCTGGCCGCGCATCAGAAAGCGGCCGATTACACCCTTGCCAAAGCGCGTCTGGGTTTGTTGGAACTGGCCTTGGGTACAGCTGTGCTTTTGGGCTGGACGCTGCTGGGTGGGCTCTCTTACCTTAACCAGACGCTGCTGGACTGGCTGGGCTCTGGCATGACGCAACAACTGGCCTTGCTGGCTGCCTTTGTGCTGATCAACGGATTGATTGACTTGCCCCTCACCCTGTACCAAACCTTCGTCATCGAGGAGCGTTTTGGTTTCAACAAGATGACAATCAAACTGTGGTTGCTCGATTTGCTCAAGTCGAGTCTGATGGGTGTGGCGATTGGTCTGCCGCTGGCTGCGCTGATCCTGTGGCTGATGGGGGCTGTGGGTGTCTGGTGGTGGTTGTGGGCATGGGGCGTCTGGATCGGCTTCAATCTGCTGCTGCTGCTGATCTACCCCACTTTCATCGCACCCCTGTTCAACAAGTTTTCAGCACTGGAAGATGAAGACCTGAAAGCCCGCGTGACGGCGCTGATGCAACGCTGCGGCTTTGCCGCCAAGGGCTTGTACGTGATGGACGGCAGCAAGCGCAGCGCCCATGGCAACGCCTACTTCACCGGTTTTGGAGCGTCCAGACGGGTGGTGTTTTATGACACCCTGCTGGCCAAATTGTCGGCCCCTGAAGTGAGCGCGGTGCTGGCGCATGAGCTCGGACACTTCAGGCACAAACACGTCATCAAACGCATCGTCTTGATGTTTGGCTTGAGCCTGATCGGTTTCGCGCTGCTGGGCTGGCTGGCGACCCAAAGCTGGTTCTACAACGGGCTGGGTGTGCAACCGAACCTGGGCGCACCCAATGATGCGCTGGCGCTGCTGTTGTTCATGCTCGCCGTGCCGGTCTTCAGTTTCTTCATCACACCGCTGTTTGCCCAACTGTCGCGCCAACACGAGTTTCAAGCCGACGCTTATGCCGCGACTAAAACCAGTGCCACGGACCTGTCCACCGCACTGCTCAAGCTGTATGAAGACAACGCCTCGACGCTGACCCCGGACCCGGTGTATGTGAAGTTCTATTACTCGCATCCGGCGGCCTCCGAGCGCCTAGCCCGGCTGCTGGCGTGAGCCAATCCAGCCCGAAAAACGGTCTTGACCATCCCTGCCTTTTGTATGCAAAACAAGCCTTCAGAGCCCATCAAACGTTCGCTGACAGCTACAGAAGTAGTAGCAAACCTGGTCAAGCTGGAAGGCTGGACTTTGAGTGGCGACGGTGCCGACGTGGCGATTGAAAAGACTTTCACCTTTGCCAACTACTTCCAGACCATCGCCTTTGTGAACGCCGTCGCCTTCATCGCCCATGCGCAAAACCATCATCCGGATTTGTCGGTTCATTTCGACCGCTGCGTGGTGCGATTCAATACCCATGATGTGAGTGGCATCTCGATGGCTGACTTTGATTCAGCGGCGCGAGTTGATGCCTTGCTGGCATGAACGACCATAAAGAGGCGCAGCGTTGATGGAAACAGCTACCCTCGACTCAGGCCTGATCGTCGCCAACTATGGTCGCCACTTTCTGGTGGAGACGCCTGAGGGAAGGCGATTGATCTGCCACTCACGCGGCAAGAAAAGCCTGGGCGTGGTGGGCGACCGGGTGTTGTGGCAGGCCTCCAGCGACGAAGGCACAATTGAAAAGATCGAAGCACGACGCAATTTGTTTTACCGTCAGGATGAGATTCGCACCAAGTCATTTGCGTCCAACCTCGATCAGGTGCTGATCCTGATCGCAGCCGAACCCGAATTCTCCAGCAGCCAGCTCTCGCGCGCGCTGATTGCCGCCGAGGCCGAGCACATCACGCCCATCATCGCACTCAACAAGAGTGATCTCGTGGAGCCCTTTGAGCGCGCCTGGGAATGGCTGCTGCCATACCGGCAGATGCATTACGGAGTGTTACCGCTGTCGCTCAAACAATCGGATGCGGTGGATCGCTCGGAGCTTCTCAAGCTGTTGCACGGCAAGACGACGCTGGTGCTGGGGCCGTCGGGCGCGGGCAAGAGCACCTTGATCAACCTGCTGGCGCCCGGCGCTTTAGCGCAGACGGGTGAAATATCCCAAGCCCTCAGTTCCGGCAAACACACCACCACCAGCACCACCTGGTACTGGGTGGACGCGGAGAAAACCACCGCCTTGATCGACTCGCCGGGCTTCCAGGAGTTTGGTCTGAACCACATCGACCCGGCGCAACTGGCGGCCTATATGCCGGATCTCAAACCCCATGTTTCGAACTGCAAGTTCTATAACTGCAGCCACTTGCACGAGCCCGGTTGCGGCGTGATTTCAGCGGTCAAATCGGATGCCAGCCCAGACAGCATAAGCGTAAACCGCTATAAAATATATAGTGATCTATTTGCTGAACTGAGCCAGACACGCAAGTACTGAAACACCCAGGCCGCTGTTTCAGGTGCCTAAGGCGGGCCGGGCGGCGCGCGGGTATGGCGCTCTCGCTCTTTCGGGGATGGGGGTGGCAAATGAAAAATATCGTCGAGCTCGCGCACCAGACGCGTGCACTGCGCGGGTGTGCCGACGCTGATGCGCAAGTACTGCTCGATGCGGGGCAACTTGAAATGCCGCACCAACACCGCACGCTGGCGCAGGCTGGCAGCCAGACCGGCGGCATCGTGATCAGGATGGCGTACAAACACAAAATTGGCTTGCGATGGCAGCACCTTGAAGCCCAAATCTTCCAGTGCCAACACCAGGCCTTCACGGGCGCTCATCACCGCGTGGCGGGTTTGCTCAAAGTAGGCATGGTCCTCAATGGCCGCGACAGCGCCGGCGCTGGCGAGCCGATCCAGCGGAAACGAGTTGAAGCTATTTTTGACCCGCCCCAGTGCTTCAATCAAATGCGCCTGACCACAGGCAAAGCCGACCCGTAAACCGGCCAGCGAACGCGACTTGGAAAAAGTGTGAACCACCAGCAAATTGGGGTTGTGCGCAATCAGCGCGAGGGCACTGTGACCACCAAAATCGACATACGCCTCGTCCACCAGCACCACCCGGTTCGGGTGCAGGAGCAGCAATTGCTTCACTTCTTGCAGTGGCAAACCGATGCCGGTCGGCGCATTGGGATTGGCGATCACCACGCCAGCGACTGAGTCGCCAGCGCCGCGGGCATACGCCGCGACATCAAGTTCCATCTCATCAGTCAGCGGGACCGTTTCCGCCGGGATGTCATAGAGACGACAGAAGACCTGGTAAAAGCTGTAGCTGATGTCGGGCATCAGCAGCGGGCAGCCGTGTTGAAAAAATGCAAAAAACGCCTGCGCCAGTACTTCATCGGAGCCATTACCGACAAAAACCTGCTCCACCGCCAGACCATGACGGGCGGCTATGGCTTGGCGCAGAACGATCGACTCAGGATCAGGGTACAACTGCAGGCCTTGTTGCGCTGCGGCGCCGATGGCGGCAATCACGCGCGCCGAGGGCGGGTAAGGGTTCTCATTGGTGTTGAGCTTGACGAGCTTGTCAATCCTGGGCTGTTCACCCGGCACATAAGGCACCAGCCGGGTCACTACCGGGCTGATCAAAGACGGAAACAAATCAGAATTTGCTTGCATTTTGATAGCTGTTCACGCAGGTTGGACAGGAGCTAGAGCCCTATTTGGCTGACAAAATCAGCCCAGTAAGCGGGCCAGTGTCAAGAGCGCCAACAGGACCATCCACATCACCACGGTGCGCCAGACCAAGCCGACGACGACCGCCAGGTGGGCCAGTTCCGGGATTTGCCTCGATGCTGATTCACCAGGAAATCCGTCGGTACCGGTGGACA
>JADGRK010000023.1 GCA_017880985.1 Rhodoferax sp.
TTTCAACCTTTTGTCGCGTGCCTGGCCAGCCGCGAGCACCCGGCTGGCATCCTCGATCGCAGCGTGATCGAAGCGGAAATCGCGCGTTTTCACGCTGCCCGCCGCCAGGCGTGCGAGACGCCCGCATGAGCCGCCGGGTCGCTCCCAGAGCGAATACCGCAGCGCGTAGCGCGGAGCTTGCCGAATGAGCGCATTGCTCGAGGTCAGGGACTTGACAACCTGTTTCAAGGTGGAGGGCGGCGAATTCACCGCAGTTGACGACATCAGTTTTTCGGTCGAGTCGGGTCGCACGCTGGGTATTGTCGGCGAGTCCGGCTGCGGCAAGAGCGTCACGTCGCTGTCGATCATGGGCTTGTTGCCCAAGGGCCAGGGAAGAATAGCGGGTGGTTCCATCACCTTCGACGGCGTTGATCTTGTGCAGCTGTCGACGCCTGCCATGCGCGCCTTGCGTGGCAACCGGATTGCGATGATTTTTCAGGAGCCGATGACGTCTTTGAATCCGGCCTTCACCATCGGCGACCAGCTGATCGAGGCGATTCGCTGCCATCGCGATCTGGACCACGCAGCGGCCCGCGCTCACGCGATCGAGATGCTGCGGCGGGTGCGAATTCCTTCCCCTGAGCAGCGCATGGATGCCTATCCGCACAAGCTCTCCGGCGGCATGCGCCAGCGCGTGATGATCGCAATGGCCCTTTCGTGTGAGCCGCAATTGCTGATCGCCGACGAGCCGACCACTGCGCTCGACGTCACGATCCAGGCGCAGGTGCTGGAGTTGATGCGCACCTTGCGGGCCGATACGGGTGCTGCCATCATGCTGATCACGCATGATTTGGGCGTGATTGCGGAATTGGCCGACGAAGTCGTGGTCATGTATGCCGGCCGCGTGGTCGAGCGCGCCAGTGTCGAACGCCTGTTCGCCGAGCCGCAGCATCCTTATACGATCGGCTTGCTCGGCTCGATCCCGAAACTTCATCTCAAGCAAACCCGGCTGGCTGCCATCGAGGGCCAGGTGCCGACACCCATGACGGTCATGGCAGGGTGCCGTTTTGCCCCTCGTTGCCCTTTTTCTGATGCCCAGTGCGAGGCCGCCGCGCCGCCCTTGACCGAACTGGCTACCGGTCATTTTGCCGCCTGCTGGAAAGCACCGCTGCCCTGGGAGAAGGCCGCATGAAGGCCGGGCCGGTGTCGAAGCCGCCACTGCTGCGGGCGGACAATCTGGTCAAACATTTTCCGCTGGGGCGCGGTCTGTTCGGACGCGGCGATGCGGTCGTACACGCGGTCGACGGTGTGAGTTTTGCGCTCGGTGCCGGCGAAACCATGGCCCTGGTCGGCGAATCCGGTTGCGGCAAGTCGACCATTGGCCGGCTGCTGCTGCGCCTGCTGGACGCGACTGCCGGCCAGGTCTGGTTCGATGGTGAAGATTTGATGAGCTTGCCACCGGCCGCCATGCGGGCGCGCCGACGTGACCTGCAAATGATATTTCAGGATCCGTATTCCTCCCTCAATCCGCGCATGACGGTCGAGCAAACGCTGACCGAACCATTGACCTTGCACCGTCTGGCGGTGGGGCGGCGGCATGAGCGGGCCGCCGAATTGCTGGATCTGGTCGGTCTGGCCCCGCAATACCTGCAACGCTATCCGCATGAATTTTCTGGTGGTCAGCGCCAGCGCATTGGCATTGCCCGGGCGCTGGCGGTCGAGCCACGCCTGATCGTCTGTGATGAACCGGTGTCGGCGCTGGACGTGTCGATCCAGGCGCAGGTGGTCAATCTGCTGCAGGACCTTCAACGCCGGCTTGGCCTGTCCTATGTGTTCATTGCGCACGATTTGGCGGTGGTCAAGCACATCGCTTCGCATGTGGCCGTGATGTACCTCGGCCAGATCGTCGAATACAGCGACAAGGACAGCCTGTTTTCGCAGCCGCGTCATCCGTACACGCATGCACTGCTGTCGGCGATTCCCTTGCCGGAGCCGGGGCGCGAGCGCAACCGGGTACTGTTGCAGGGCGATGTGCCGAATCCGATTTCACCCCCCTCGGGCTGTCGCTTTCGCACCCGTTGTCCACATGCGCAACAACGTTGCGCCGATGAGGTCCCGCTGTTGAGCCGGGAAGCCGGGCACAGCGTCGCCTGCCACTTCTGGCGCGACATCGCGTTGCCGGCGGCGCTGCAGCCCGACGTCAGCACGCGGGTGTCGAACCGCAGACTTGAACAGTTGCAGGCGGCCTTTTTGCCGAAGGATGCCGTGCATGCTTGATCCCGCATTCATTTTTCACCGGGCACGCCATCGCGTGTCCATCATCAACCAGGAGAGCTAATCCCATGCGTACTTTTTTACCCAACGGCCGGCTTCTGCATACCCTTGTGCAGGCGCTGGCTCTTACCGCCGCCATGAGCGCTGCCACCGTCGGCGCGCAAACGCTGCGCATCGGTCTGGCCGAAGACCCGGATGTGCTCGACCCGACGCTGGCGCGCAGCTTTGTCGGCCGCGTGGTGTTCGCCTCGCTGTGCGACAAGCTGTTCGATATTGACGAGAAACTCGCGATCGTGCCACAGCTGGCAACCTCCTACCAATGGTCGCCGGACAACAAGGTACTGACCTTGAAACTTCGTCCGGGCGTGACCTTTCACGATGGTCAGAAGTTCGATGCGGCAGCCGTCAAGTTCAATATCGAGCGGCATAAAAATCTGGCCGGCTCCAACCGCCGTGGCGAATTGCTGCCGGTGACCAGCGTTGACGTGGTCGATGATCTGACCGTCAAGCTGTCGCTCACCGCCCCGTTCGCGCCTTTGCTCAGCGTGCTGGCGGACCGTGCCGGCATGATGGTCTCGCCCAAAGCGGCGCAGGAAAACCCGACTGCCTTCGGTGCCAAGCCGGTGTGTTCGGGGCCGTTCAAATTCACCGAGCGGGTGGCGCAGGACCGTATCGTGCTGGAGCGTTTTGCCAATTACTGGGACAAGGGCGCGATTCACTTTGACAAGGTCATTTATCAGCCGATCGTCGACGCTACCGTTCGGCTGGCGAACCTGCGCTCGGGCCAGCTCGACTTCATCGAACGTGTCGCTTCTTCCGACATCGCTGCGCTGAAGTCTGAAAACAAGTTCAATGTTGCGCGCATCACTGAACTCGGCTACCAGGGCATCACCATCAACACCGGCAAGAGCGAGATGGCGCAAAAGAATCCGCTCGGACGCGACGCCCGCGTGCGTGAAGCGCTGGAGCTTTCGATCGACCGGGGCGGCATTGTCCAGGTGGCGGTTGATGGTGAAGGCGAAGCCGGCAACCAGTGGCTGTCAGCCTCGAACACGTTTTATGCCAAGAAATACCCGGTTCCGAAGCGCAACATCGAACGTGCCAAAGCCTTGCTGAAAGAAGCCGGCGTACCCAATCCGAGCTTTACCCTGATGACGCCGACCACGTCCGACGGCCAGAAGGTCGCACAAGTCATCCAGGCGATGGCGAAAGAGGCCGGTTTCGACATCAAGATTCAGTCAACCGAATTTGCGACCTCACTGAACCTCGCCGACAAGGGGCAGTTTGAGGCCTACCTGCTGAACTGGAGCGGCCGCGCCGACCCTGACGGCAACCTGTTCAGCTTCTACGGCTGCAAGCAGCCTTTGAACTATTCGGGCTACTGCAAACCGGAAGTCGAGGAACTGTTGACCAAATCACGCAGCACGCTTGACCCGGTCTTGCGCGGCAAGCTGTTTGAGCAAATCGCCGCTGAAGTGCTCAAGGACCGGCCCATCGTTTACCTGTACCACCGCAAGTGGCTGTGGGCCTACAACAAGAAGCTGACCGGCGTGCGCACCATTCCCGACGGACTGATGCGGGTGCAAGGCTTGAAGATGTAAGGAAAGTAGCTTGCCGGCATTGCAATGGCAGTGCTGGCAGGCCTTTCTTGAAAACTGTCCATGCTTACTTATTTCGTCAAACGACTGGCTGCGGTGATCCCGACGATTTTTTTCGTCTCGATCATCATCTTTTGTTTGCAGCAGTTGCTGCCCGGTGACCCGGCGGTGATTTTGGCCGGCGAAGATCAGGACCCGAATGTGGTGGCGTATCTGCATCAGAAAATGCACCTCGATGAACCCCTGCCGGTGCGTTACGGCTATTGGGTTGCCGGCGTGCTGCATGGCGATCTGGGCGAATCGCTGCGCATCCAGCAACCGGTACTGCAACTGATCAAGGAAAAATTGCCGGTCACACTGGAGCTGGCGGCACTGGCGATGACGATTGCATTGATCATCGGCATTCCAGCGGGCATCATTTCGGCTGTCGCCAAGGATTCGCTCTGGGATTACGCGGCCAACATGGTCGCCTTGTGGGGCTTGTCGACGCCGAACTTCTGGCTCGGGATCTTGATGATTTTGCTGTTTTCAGTTTCCCTCGGCTGGCTACCGGCGTCCGGCTATGTCAGCCCGTTCGAAGACTTGAGAGGCAATCTGGCGGCGATGATCATGCCCGCCTTCGTGCTGGGCAATGCGATTGCCGCCGTGCTCATGCGTCACACCCGCAGTGCCATGCTGCAAGTCCTCAATACCGATTACGTGCGCACGGCCCGCGCCAAGGGTCTGAATGAACGTACAGTTGTGTTGAAACACGCGCTGCGCAACGCGCTGACCCCGATCATCACGCTGGGTGCGCTGGAATTCGGCACCTTGTTGTCGGGGGCCGTGCTGACCGAGCAGGTGTTTTCGATTCCGGGTTTCGGAAAACTCATCGTTGACGCCGTCTTCAACCGCGATTATGCGGTGGTGCAAGGCGTGGTGCTGTTCACTTCGACCGTCTATATCGTCCTGAACCTGCTGGCGGACTTTGCGTATTTTTTCGTCAATCCACGCTTGCGGGGCTGAATATGAACCCCACGCTTGTCACTTCGTGTACTGCGCTGCCCCCCGAGGGGGCTGTGCTTGCTTGGGGCGGCCCGGCGCGGCGCACCGCGTCGCGGCTCCGAACCATATGAACACTGTCAAACCGACACCCTTGCCGCGCGAAGCATCACCGGCCAAGCGCGCTTGGCGGCGCCTGCTGCGCCGGCGTGGCGCGATGCTGGGTTTGCTGATCGTGCTGCTATTTGTCGTTGCCGCCGTGTGTGCGTCGTGGGTTGCGCCCTACGATCCGGTTGCCACCAGCTGGAGCGCCGTGCGAAAAGCACCCTCATCAGCTTACTTGCTGGGTACCGATGAACTTGGACGCGATGTGCTCTCGCGTGTGGTCTGGGGTGCGCGCGCATCGCTCATGGCGGGCTTGGTGTCGGTCTGTATTTCAATGCTGCTGGGGGTTCCGATCGGCTTGCTCGCCGGCTATCTTGGTGGCTGGACCGATGGTGTGATTTCACGCCTGACCGACGCCATGCTGGCGGTGCCGTTCCTGATTCTGGCGATCGCCCTGGCCGCCTTTCTCGGTCCCAGCCTGAGCAATGCGATGGTGGCCATCGGCATCTCTGCCACCCCGGTGTTCATCCGCCTGACCCGTGCCCAGGTTCTGGCCGTCAAGGTCGAAGACTATGTCGAAGCCGCGCGCGCAGTCGGCAATCCGCAATGGCGCATCGCCTTGCGTCATGTGCTGCCGAATGTCCTGCCACCGCTGATCGTGCAGTCGACCCTGGCAATTGCAGCTGCCATCATTGCCGAGGCCAGTCTGTCCTTCCTCGGTCTCGGCCAGCAACCGCCAACACCGAGTTGGGGTAGCATGCTTAATACCGCCAAAAATTACGTTGACAATTCGCCGTGGATGGCCATCTGGCCGGGCCTGTCAATATTTTTGCTCGTTTTGTCATTCAATTTACTTGGCGATGGCCTGCGCGACGCGCTCGATCCACGTCACAAATGAATATGTGCCCCCACGCTTGCCACTTCGTATACTGCGCTGCCCCCCAAGGGGGCTGTGCTTGCTTGGGGCGGCCCGGCGCGGCGCACGGCGCGCCTGAATCCTGCGCCGACCTGCCCTTACATTTTTTCCTGGAAAGTGCCGACCATGCTGTCATTTGATGCTCAAAATTATCCCTATCCCTCCCATCGCAATGTTGTCTTTGCGCGCCAGGGAATGGTCGCAACCTCGCAGCCTCTCGCCGCCCAGGCCGGCTTGCAGGTATTGCAAGCCGGTGGCAATGCCATCGATGCCGCCGTTGCTACCGCAGCGGCCCTGACGGTACTGGAGCCAAGCGCCAACGGTATTGGCGGCGATGCCTTCGCCCTGGTGTGGCATGGCGGCAAACTGCATGGCCTGAACGCCAGCGGTCCGGCCGCAGCCGCCAGTACGCTGGAGAGCATGCGCCAACTCGGCCACACCAGCATGCCGAAATATGGACCGCTGCCGGTGACAGTACCCGGTACCCCGGCCGCGTGGGCGGCACTGGCGCAGCGCTTCGGCCGCTTGCCGCTGACCAAGTCGATGGCAGCCGCCATCGCTTACGCCCGCGACGGTTTTGCGGTATCGCCGTCAGTGGCCTATGCATGGCAACAGGCGACCCAATTGTTTCGCACTAATTTGACCGAGACGCATTTCCGGTCGTGGTTCGACACCTTTGCGCCAGAACGCGCCCCCAATGCCGGCGAAGTCTGGCGCTCGGCCGCACACGCCAACACCTTGCAGTCGATTGCCGAAGATGGCGCCGCCAGTTTTTATCGCGGCCAGTTGGCCGAACGTATCGCGGCCTTCGTGCAAGGCGCGGGCGGCCATCTCAGCACAGCTGACCTGGCGGCCTACCAGGTCGATTGGGTCGATCCGATCAGCGTCAATTACCGCGGCTTCGATGTCTGGGAAATTCCACCAAGTGGCCATGGCCTGGTTGCGCTGATCGCCTTGAACCTGTTGAAAGGTTTCGATTTTTCGGAGCGCGACGCGGTGCTGACTTACCACCGCCAGATCGAAGCGATGAAGCTGGCGTTTGCCGATGGCCTGGCGCACATCGCTGACCCCCAGCACATGCGGGTGTCGGTCGCCGACCTGCTGTCCCAGGCTTACGCCGACGAACGGCGCAAGCTGATCGGCGAGACGGCGCGCTTACCGCTGCCGGGCACACCGTCGCGCGGCGGTACGGTTTATTTGAGCACGGCCGATGCCGAAGGCAATATGGTCTCTCTGATTCAAAGCAACTACATGGGCTTTGGCAGCGGCATGGTGGTGCCGGGTACCGGCATCGCGCTGCATAACCGGGGCAATAATTTTTCACTCGATGCGACGCATCCGAATTGCATTGCACCCGGCAAGCGCCCCTACCACACCATCATCCCGGGCTTTTTGACGCACGCTGGCCTACCCGTTGGACCGTTCGGCGTGATGGGCGGCTTCATGCAGCCGCAAGGCCATGTTCAGATGGTGATGAACACGGTCGATTTCCACCTGAATCCGCAAGCGGCTCTGGATGCGCCGCGCTGGGAGTGGGAAAGCGGCCAGTTGGTCAACATCGAGCACAGCACCCCTGAGCATCTGTTTCGAGGTCTGGCCGCACGTGGGCACAACGTCAACTGGCAGAATAACCGGCTCGCTTTCGGCCGCGGCCAGATCATCTGGCGCGATCAGGCGGGTGTGTTGTGCGGTGGCACCGAACCGCGCACCGACGGGGCGGTGGTCGGCTGGTGACGCCCGTGGGCGGCCGTCATAGCACTGGAATTGGGGCTTTGTTGCACTAACCTTCGGGTCGTATGTTCGTTTAAGGTGGTTTGGGAGGTAAATTGGGCGGAATTGATCCTTAAATCGGGTGCCGTGCAAGTACCGATTCGATCTTGACCCATCTGCCAAGGTTCGTTTGGCCCCAGAATCAGCCTTGCGAACCGTAAACGCCCAACATGGGTGCAAATATTGAGAGCGAGACGATGCAAGAATTTGCCAGCTGGTGCCGTAGCTTCTGGCCGCAGGCCAATTTGGCGGGCCGGCGCGATCGCCTGCTGGCTTGCGTTGGCGCGGGCGTCGGCCTGATTCTGACCGAATGGATCAGCCGCCACACCCTCGGTGCTGCCAATCCATGGTTTATAGCCCCGATGGGCGCATCAGCCGTGCTACTGTTTGCAGTGCCGGCCAGCCCCTTGGCACAGCCGTGGTCGATCATCGGTGGCAATCTAGTGGCTGCGCTGATCGGCGTGAGCTGCGCCAGCTCGATTGCCAGCCCCGGCTTGGCTGCAGGCCTTGCCGTTGCGCTGGCGATTGGCGCCATGTTCCCGCTGCGCTGCCTGCACCCCCCCAGCGGCGCGGTGGCACTCACCGCAGTCCTCGGTGGACCTGCAGTCAGCGAGTTGGGTTATCGTTTCGTTGTTTATCCGGTACTGCTCAACTCGCTGCTGCTAACGTTACTGGCGCTGCTGATCAACAATCTGGCACAGCGAAGTTATCCACATCACGTGCCCCGTGTCCCCAGCCACGGCACGGCAGATCGACCGCCCAGTGAGCGCGTCGGCATCAGTCGCGCTGACCTGCACGCCGTGCTGGCCGACCATGGCGAGTTGATTGACATCAGCGAGGACGATTTACAGGAGATTCTGCTGCAGGCCGAGATGCGGGCACACCGACGCCGCTTTGGCGCACTGCGCTGTGCCGATTTCATGGCGCACGACGTGGTGACTGTCGATCCCGACACCACCTGCCTGGAGGCGCTCGCTCTGTTACAGCGTCATCGAGTTACCGCCCTGCCGGTCACCACCTCAGCGGGCCAGCTACTCGGCATTGTGACGCTGCTTGATCTTTTATTGCCCCTCAACCACACGCTCGCTGTGCCAGCAGACAGATCCGCCAAGGTACAACTGGTGATGACGACTAATGTCATCACCGCGCGTCCGGACGATCCGATCGAGCAATTGGTCCCCCTCTTCTCCGATGGTGGCCTTCACCATATGCCGGTCCTGGATGACTCCGAGCGAGTGATCGGCATGGTTACGCAAGCCGACCTTATCGCGGCAATATTTCGTGCACATATTGAGAGATGAAGAAAAATGCCAATCGGCTGGTCGCGGCCGCAGCTGCAATTCCCCAGCCGAACGCGAATGAGCGCAATGGAGGATTTGCATCGATCGTCGGCAGTTGGTCGCGTGCGGGAGTACAGATTCCAAATCAGCAAGCTCAGAACCCGACATTCGCCGATGTAGTGTGATGCGAACTCGATGACTGCTATGGTCATGCTCAATTCGCGGCCCCGCATCGACATCACCCGGTACCGTCATGCCACGGCCGTGCCGGTGCCCAAAAGTTTATATAAAATTGGCCCGCAGCTTAGGCTGATTAGGCGTGAGTAGCTACAAAAAGCAGAGCATTTTCAGATCCGGCACGAACGCTTGACCTTTGCGCACAGCGAGTGGGCCGACGACTCGATTTTTGGAAGAGAATCACGATCATGCAGCTCAACTACATCGCCAACGCCTCACAGCCCTCATCATCCGGTCTCACCATTGCGGTGGTGGATCCGTCAGACGGGCAAACTTATGACCAGATCCAGCGCAGCAACGCCGCCGACATCGACGTTGCAGTGGGCGCCGCACGTCAATGTCTGGAGGCGGTCTGGCGCAAACTGGGTGGCGCCGAGCGCGGGCGCTTGCTGATGCGTCTGTCGCTCAAAATCAGCGAACGCGTTGACGAGCTGGCCGCCATCGAACAGCGCGACTGCGGCAAGCCAACCAAACAGGCGCGCGCCGATGCCGTCGCCCTGGCGCGCTATTTTGAGTTTTACGCCGGTGCCTGCGACAAGCTGCATGGCGAAACGATTCCCTACCTGGATGGCTACAGCGTGCTGACGTGGCGCGAGCCGCATGGCGTCACGGGCCACATCATCCCGTGGAATTACCCGATGCAGATTTTTGGCCGCAGTGTTGGCGGCGCTTTGGCGGCGGGCAATGTGTGCGTGATTAAACCAGCCGAAGACGCCTGCCTGTCACTGATCCGCGTGGCACAGTTGGCGGCGGAAGTCGGTTTTCCGGCGGGTGCCATCAACATCGTCACCGGCTACGGTCATGAAGTGGGCGACGCGCTGGCCCGCCACCCCGGCATTGACCACATCAGCTTCACTGGCAGCCCGCCGGTCGGCACGCTGATCCAGCAGGTGGCAGCGGTGCGCCACTGCCCGGTGACGCTGGAGCTGGGCGGCAAAAGCCCGCAGGTCGTCTTTGCCGATGCCGATCTGGATGCGGCGATCCCGGCGATCATTAGCGCGATTGTGCAAAACGCCGGTCAAACCTGTTCAGCGGGTTCGCGTTTGCTGGTCGATCAAGCCATTTACGAGCCGCTGCTGGAGCGTCTGGGTGAGGCCTTTGAAAAACTGCGCGTTGGCCCGGCCGCCATGGACCTGGACCTGGGCCCCTTGATTCGCCAGAGCCAGCAACAGCGCGTCTGGGATTTTTTGAGCGACGCCCAGGTGGCCAATATCAGGATGGTGGCGCACGGCAAAGTGGTGGATGAAGCGCCAGAGTCGGGCTTCTACCAGGCACCGACCCTGCTGCGCGACGTGCCGCCGATGCACCGGCTGGCGCAGGAGGAAGTGTTTGGCCCGGTGCTCTGCGCCATGTCGTTTCGGGACGAGGACCACGCCGTCGAGCTGGCCAATGCCACCCATTTTGGCTTGGTGGCGGGGGTCTGGACGGCGGACGGCGCGCGCCAGTTCCGGATGGCGCGGCGCATTCGCAGCGGCCAGGTCTTCATCAACAACTACGGCGCTGGCGGCGGCGTTGAGCTGCCCTTTGGTGGTGTCAAATCCTCCGGCTATGGTCGTGAGAAGGGGCTGGAAGCGCTGCACGGCTTTACCACGCTCAAGACGGTGGCGTTCAAGCATGGCTAACATTGATCCCACTAACCCAATCCACCCATCAAGAGGCAACTGATCATGCGCGTTTTAAATAAATCCATCATCGTGACCGGCGCTGGCGGCGGCATTGGCGAGGGCATTGCCAAACGGCTGGCCGCTGAAGGCGCCAAAGTCATCGTCAATGACATCAACCCCGCGCGCGGCGAAAAAGTGGTCGCCGAGATTGTGGCCGCCGGTGGCACGGCATCATTTTTTGCGGCGGATGTCAGCAAATCCGACGACGTGCGTGCTCTGGTGGCGGCGGCGGTGCAGCGCCATGGCACGCTCGACGTGATGGTTAATAACGCCGGCTGGACGCACCGCAATCGCCCGGCGCTCGAAGTCAGCGAAGACGAGTTTGACAAATGCTACGCCGTCAACGTGAAGAGTATCTACCTCGCCACCGTGCATGCCACGCCGGTGTTCCGCGCGCACGGTGGCGGCAGCTTTATCAACATTGCCTCCACCGCCGGGGTGCGCCCGCGCCCGGGCCTGACCTGGTACAACGGCTCCAAGGGTGCGGTGATCACCACCTCCAAGTCACTGGCGGCAGAACTGGGGCCGGACAACATCCGCGTCAATTGCATCAACCCGGTCTTTAATCCCGATACCGGGTTGGCAACCGAATTTGCCGGTGGCCCACTGACCGAGGAGCGCATGGCCAAATTTCGCGCCAGCATTCCGCTCGGGCGCTTTTCGACCGCGCTGGATGTGGCCAACGCTGCCTTGTACCTGGCCAGCGACGAAGCGGCCTTTATCAGCGGCGTGTGCATCGAGGTGGACGGCGCGCGCTGCGTTTAGCGCACAAACTTCACTTTTTTGCGACTCATTGCGACTGCGACCTGACGGGTTCTCATGGGTCTATTTGTCTTCAAACGTTTCTGCACGCTGCTGCTGACCCTGGTGGGGGCGTCCGCCGTGGTGTTTCTGGTGCTCGAAGTTCTGCCCGGCGACGCCGCCCAGATTTTGATGGGGCCCGACGCCGCGCCCGAGGCGGTGCAGGCGCTGACCGTCAAGCTGGGCCTGAACCTGCCCGCGATGGAGCGCTATTGGCAATGGGTGAGCGGCATGCTGGTGGGTGATTTGGGGTTGAGTTATAGCTACAGTAGCCCGGTGCTGGAGCTGGTGCTGGAGCGCCTGGCAGTGACCGTACCACTGGCCCTGATCGCCATGCTCTTGACCACGGTGCTGGCCCTGGCGGTGGGCATTTATGCCGCCTCGCGGCACAACCGTTTAGGTGATGTTGGCTTGATGGGGCTGACCCAAATCGGCATTGCGGTGCCGAACTTCTGGTTTGCCATTCTGCTCATCTTGCTGTTCGCGGTGCATCTACAGTGGTTTTCTGCGGGCGGCTTTCCGGGTTGGCGTGAGGACCCGCTGGAAGCCCTCAAATCACTGCTGTTGCCGGCCGTTTCGCTGGCCGTGGTGCAGGCGGCGATTCTGGCGCGCATCACCCGCTCGGCGGTGCTCGAAGTGCTGCGCGAAGACTTTGTGCGCACGGCACGGGCCAAGGGCCTCTCGCAGCGCGCCACCTTGTGGGGCCACGTGCTGCGCAACGCCATGATTCCGGTCATCACCGTCATGGGGCTGCAATTTGCCAATTTGCTGGCCGGCACGATCGTGGTGGAAAACGTTTTCTACCTGCCCGGGCTGGGGCGACTGATTTTCCAGTCGATCTCGAACCGGGACCTGATCGTGGTGCGCAACTGCGTCATGCTGCTGGCCGCGATGGTGATTGTGGTCAATTTTGTGGTGGACGTGTTGTACGCGGTGATAGACCCGCGCGTCAAGGCAAGCGACATATGAGTCAGCCGATCAGCTTTGCGGCGCGCGCCCTCAAGCATCGCAGTTTTGTCATCGGCGCGGTGCTGACTTTGCTGCTGCTGCTGGCCGCCGCCCTGTCGCTGGTCTGGACGCCCTGGTCACCCTTTGAGATCGATATGGCGGCCAAATTGCAGCCACCTAATGGGCAACACTGGCTCGGCACCGATCCTTTTGGCCGCGATGTCAGCTCATTGCTGCTGGTCGGTGCGCGCAATTCAATCCTGGTGGGTGTCATTGCCGTCGGCATCGGCTTCGGATTGGGCACCAGCCTGGGCCTGCTGGCAGCGGCACGACGCGGCTGGGTGGAGGAGTTGATCATGCGACTGGCCGATTTCACCTTCGCTTTCCCGGCCATTTTGTCGGCCATCATGCTGACGGCGGTGTTTGGCGCCGGCATCGTCAACGCCATCATTGCGATTGGCATTTTCAATATTCCCACCTTTGCCCGCATCACGCGCGCCAGCGCCAACGTGGTCTGGTCACGTGAGTTTGTGCTGGCGGCGCGAGCCTGTGGCAAAGGGCCATGGCGCATCACGCTGGAGCATGTTCTGCCCAACATTGCCTCGCTGTTGATCGTGCAAGCCACGATCCAGTTTGCCGTCGCGATTCTGGCCGAAGCGGCACTGTCTTATCTGGGTCTGGGCACCCAGCCGCCGCAACCCTCATGGGGACGGATGCTGGCCGAGGCCCAAACGCTGTTGTTTCAGGCACCCTTGCTGGCCGTGTTTCCGGGGCTGGCGATTGCCCTGGCGGTGCTCGGCCTGAACCTGGCTGGCGACGGTCTGCGCGACTTGCTCGATCCCCGGCTGGCCCGAAAGCGTTAGGTCACAAATGCCACTGCTTGAAGTTCAAAATTTGTGCGTGCAGTTGCAAACTCAGCGTGGCCCGGCCGATGCCGTGCGCGCTGTCAGTTTCAGCCTGGAGCGCGGCCAGACGCTGGGCCTGATTGGAGAATCCGGTTGCGGCAAGTCGATCACCGCCCTGTCGCTGATGGGATTGCTGCCGGAAAGCGCCGTGCTGGCTGGCAGCATCCGCTTTGACCGGCAGGAGCTGGTTGGCATGGACGACGGCGCACTACAGCACTTGCGCGGCAACCGCATCGGCATGATCTTTCAGGAGCCGATGACCGCGCTGAACCCGCTGCACACCATCGGGCACCAGGTGGCCGAGCCGCTGCGACTGCATCGTGGCGTTAGCCGATCAGCCGGGCAGCAGCAAGCGATTGCCCTGCTGGAGCGGGTCGGCATTGCCGACGCCACGCGCCGTATCAATGCTTACCCGCATCAGTTTTCGGGTGGTCAGCGCCAGCGCATCACGATCGCCATGGCGCTGGCCTGCGGGCCGGATCTGTTGATCGCCGATGAGCCTACCACCGCGCTTGATGTGACCGTGCAGGGGCAAATTCTGGACCTCATCAGCGACCTGGTGCAGGAGCGCGGCATGGCGCTCCTGCTGATCTCGCACGACCGCGGTGTGATCGCCCAGAATGTCTCAAACATGCTGGTGATGTACGGCGGCATGGTGGTGGAGAGTGGTCCGACGCAGACGGTCTTTGCCCACATGGCGCACCCTTACACGCGCGGCCTGTTTGCTGCCCGTCCCCGTTTGGGAGCGCGCCGTGGCGAGCGCTTGATCACGATCAACGGCAGCGTGCCGGAATTGGTGGATTTGCCCGCTGGTTGTCCATTCTTTGGGCGTTGCCCGCTGGCGATTGCAGACTGCGCTGTCACCCGACCCGCCGCGAGTGACCTGGGCCAGTTGCACCAGGCCAGTTGTCTGCGCCTTGACGCTGCTTCTGCGATGCCGCCAGGCGCCGGGGCGGCAACATGAGCCAAGCTCTG
>JADGRK010000251.1 GCA_017880985.1 Rhodoferax sp.
GTCATTGGGCGAACCGAATTCTTAAGACCGGTCGTCTACTATGATGAATTCTGACTGTCAAGTTCCACACGAAAGGACGCGGTGCCATCTGTTGCCCCTGGTCAGTCAAAATTGGCAGGGGTGGTCAAATCAGCATCGGCGGCAACAAACACCGCAACCAATGCTGTAGATAAATCAATCAGATGCAATACTTTTTAGACAAATCCGAAAAGAACTTGGCTCTAAGACTCAGTCCAGTACGAGCAGTACCGGTTGATGGTCAGATGCGTCACTTGTCGGATCCACCCGCATTTCTCTCACGCGGGGCGCCAGGTCCCGGCTAACAAAGATGAAGTCGAAGGTGAACGGCGGGTCTGGCCATTGGGTCTTGTCGTACAGGCCCACGGTCGGGGCATGGGACTCACCTGGATGGGTGATCTCCCAGGCATCACGGTAAGGTGGCGTGGCATCGTCCATTGCGGCGAGCAGCCGCTGTCGGTCAGCGGATTCGGGCCGGCAGTTGAAGTCACCGGTCAGGATCGATGCTGCTGCGCGTGGCACGAAGAAGAACGGGCCTTCGGATACCTGACCTGGTCGCGGGCTACCCGCTTGGGCGACGGCTTCCTGATGCAACTCGCGCAGCCGCTCGACCTGAGACGCGCGTTGTCGGCTGGAATAGTATTCGAGATGAGTGGTGGTGACGCGTACCAAATCCAATGGCGTGTCGAGTGTGACTTCCAGGGCGATCCGTTGCATGCTGGGAACGTCGGCTTCAGGTGGCCATGGCAATAGATGGCGGAATACCTGCAGCACGGGAAAGCGCGAAAAAATCATGTTGCCGAAGGTGCGCCGGCCGCCAGCGGGACGGGGGGTGTCGGTGGCCACGCCAGCGATCGCTTTATAACCCGGCAAACGGTCGGCCAAGCCCTGGAACTGGTCGCTGCCATCGCAACCCGGCAGTTCGGGGTAACCGGCCGACACCTCCTGAATGCACATCACGTCGAAATCCGCTACTCGGCGTGCATGAGCCACGATCCGGTCAAGATCCACCCTGCCATCGGCCCCGCGCCCCCATTGGATGTTCCAGGTAATGAGCTTCATACATCGCACGAAACGTCTGATCGGAATATCAACCGACTGTTACGGAGTTCCGATTGCATTCAGTGCCCCGGCCCGAGCGACGCTCACGGTAAGGGGCGAACCACCACGAATGCCTGAACTCAATGGCTTCACGGGACTCAAGTGCTTGTTTCACCTGCAAGACTATCTCATCATCTGGCCCATAACGAACCTGCATTTCTTGGAACAGACTTTTCAGGTTGTCGAGGTATCTGGACATGATTTTCTCCAAAAAAATAAATGATAAACCCAGTTGCGGTCAATTTTTTCGAGTCAGACGTCCTTGACCTTGTGGCGTCATTGAAGCATCATAATAAAGTGTTTAAGGATGACTGACAGAATGCGTTAGCGTAAGCCAGTCTGTTTTTCTTCACCCCGGATGAAGGACATCCTAGAAATTCAAACAGGGGGTGAAACCTATGAAACTAGCTGCTCTCAACCAACGCTCGCAGGAAATCGAACTCAAGCTGGCGCTGCCAAGCTCTGATCCGTCGAGCTTGGCAAAGCGACTGGCCCGAGTGCCCGTATTGGCGCGTCGCAAGCCGACCCACCAGCATTTGCATAACGTCTACTATGATACGCCCGAGCAAATCTTGCGCCAGAAGTGCGTCGCGTTGCGGATACGGCGCGTTGGCAGCGATGCGAAGCCGCGGTGGCTGCAGACCCTCAAGACCGGCGGCCGTGGCGACTCGGCGTTGAGCCAGCGTGGCGAATGGGAAGTATCCGTGCCCAGCGCCACATTGGCGTTGGATGTCCTCAAAGCCACGCCGTGGTCAGCGATCGACCCTGACGGCACGGTATTTCAGGCGCTGGCACCATCCTTTGTGACGACCTTCGAACGGACCAGCTGGTCGGTGCGCCGGCGCGACGGTAGTGTGATTGAGGTGGCACTAGACCTCGGACACATCGTGGCGGGCGAGAAGAACACCCCCATTTGCGAGTTGGAGCTCGAACTACTGGCGGGGCAGCCCGCAGCGCTGTTTGACCTCGCGCAGCAGATCGCCCGCACCATCGCGGTCCTGCCGGTGAACATGAGCAAAGCAGAGCGTGGCTATGCGTTGGGCCTGGATAGCCAGGACAAGCCACTAGGCGCCAAGCCCCCCAAGTTGGCGTCCGACCTGTCATTGACAGCGGCTGCGGGGCGCGTGCTGCGTGAAATGTTCTGCCAGTTCACCACCAACCTGAACGCGCTACGCACCTCTGATGATCCTGAAGTGGTGCACCAAGCCCGGGTCGGTTGGCGCCGCTTCCGAAGTGCATTGCGCCTGTTCAAACCAGCATTGGCTGTCGACGCAGTGCCGTCCTGGCAGGCACTGCAACCGCTTCTGAGTTTCTTGGGCGAACTGCGGGATCTCGATGTAGCTTGGACCGATACCCTGCCGCCGCTCGCGGACGCTTATACGGCAGGAGACGCTCGGCGCACAGACGTGTGGCAGGCGATGACACAGGCCTTGCTGCAGGCCGCCAACCTTCAGCGCAAATCCGTGCGATACGCGCTCCAGGTGCCGGCGGTCGGTGCCACCTTGCTTGCCGCAACCCAATGGCTGGAAGAGTTGTCTGCGCTGAATGGGCCGGGCGATGCAGGGATTGAACTCAAAGTGTCCTTGCAAGGCTGGGCCCGGCGCCGCATTGTCCGTCTGCATGAGCAATTGAAGGTTGCTGGCAAGGATAGAAGCAGCCCCGATAGTCAGCACCGTGTTCGCATCCTCGCCAAGCGAATGCGCTACGGTATCGAGGCTCTGCGCACCCTTTTGCCCAAGCGGCGTGCGAAACGCTGGTACCAGCAGGCTACAAGCCTGCAGCTGAGCCTCGGGGCCGCACGTGATGTCATGCAAGCGGGTGCGCTGGTCGCAAAACTGGAAGCCGACCGTGGACTTGTCGAGTTCCTACGTGGCGTCGGCGTTGGACAGACAAGGCCGGGCTAACACCGCGCGTGCCGATGCTTCTCCATGAATGCTTCAATCGGCAACGTACCTGGGTAGATCTGGCCCATGCAAACATGGATTCTGAATACTCATGCGATTCGTCTATTGCATGCAGCATCAATAACGATATAAACTTCAAATATTGTTTAACAAAGGAGAATACGTATGGCCACCACCACCAGGAACCCAGCAGCCAAATCTGCGGCTACCCAGGCAACAGAAGCCGTGAAAACAGCAGCCTCGCTGAAACCAGCAGTCAGTCGAGCCGCGCAGTCGACGCAAGCCGTGGCAAAACCCAAGTCTGAGGCGTTGGCCAAACCCAAAACCGAGAAACCCACCAAGGTCAAGAAACCGAAACTGGTGCGTGACCGCTTTACCATCCCCAAGACCGAATACACCGTTCTGGACGAACTGAAAACGCGCGCCGACAAACTCGCCCACCAGGTCAAGAAAAGCGAGTTACTGCGCGCCGGTGTCAAGGCACTGGCTGCCATGCCGGACGGAGCCTTCCTGAGCGCACTGAATGCCGTACCTACCATCAAAACAGGAAACACCAAAAACAAAAAAGCGAAATAAGCTGTCACTGCGGTGATGGCGACTTAGACGCAAAAGTCGGCTACAGAAATTCTGGCGACTGCACGGTTGCCACAGTGGCCGGGGCCGATGCATCGCGTTCGCGGTTGCGTAGCCACCAGAGCGCACCTTTCTTGATGCTGCAATCTGTAGACTGCAAACCAATCAGCTGGGCAACCGCCTGCCCCAGCATGGGTTGATGCCCTACCACCAGAACTGTAGTATTGGCGTCGGGCCATTGCACCAGTTCCAACAACTGTGATGCGCTGGCTCCCGGCGCAAGTGCGGGTCGCAGCTTGTATTTCCTGCCGAGTGCCTGTGCAGTTTGCTCGGCCCTGCGTGCCGGACTCACACAGATCCGGGCACCCTTGGGCAATTGACGGTCGAGCCAGGCAGCCATGCGCGCAGCCTGTTTTTCACCTTGCGGTGTTAGCCCGCGCTGCATGTCATCACACCCCAACACCCAGTCCAGCGCCTCTGCGTGGCGCCACAGAATAAGGTCCATGTTTATGCACTCCCGCTGTTGTCGCGCCCCGCATAACGCGCCATCAAGGCCGCCTGGGCAGCATGCGCGGGGCGACGGGGGTCACGTCTGACACGAGCATAAGTGCCGTCAGGCATCAGATCCCAAGCGTCCACATTGTCATGCAGGTAGGGCACCAGGCACTCATCGACGATACGTTGTCGCTGTACCGGGTCCGTCACTGGCCAGGCCAGCTCCACCCGGCGCAGCATGTTGCGGTTCATCCAGTCCGCACTGGACAGGTAAAGCTCTTGTACCTCGCCCTGACGGAAATAGAAAACTCGTGAATGCTCAAGAAAACGGCCAATGATCGAGCGGACATGAATGTTATCGGTCTCGCCGGGCAGTTGCGCGGGCAATATACAAGCGCCACGCACAAGCAGGTCGATCTTGACGCCATTTTGTCCAGCACGTATCA
>JADGRK010000024.1 GCA_017880985.1 Rhodoferax sp.
TTCTTGCTCTTGATAGAGCGTTCCATCGACTTGATGATGGCATCAGCCGCTTCAAACCAGCCCATGTGGCGCAACATCATTTCTGCCGACAATATTTCAGAACCCGGGTTCACGTAATCTTTACCGGCGTACTTGGGTGCGGTGCCGTGGGTGGCCTCAAAGCAGGCCACCGAATCTGACAGGTTAGCTCCGGCCGCAATACCGATGCCACCCACTTGAGCCGCCAGTGCGTCAGAAATATAGTCGCCGTTCAGGTTCAATGTCGCGATCACACTGTATTCAGCCGGGCGCAACAAAATTTGTTGCAGGAAGGCATCCGCAATGCAGTCTTTTACGATGATCTCTTTGCCCGTTTTGGGGCTCTTGAATTTGCACCAGGGTCCGCCGTCAATCAGTTCGGCACCAAACTCTTTTTGCGCCAGGGCATAGCCCCAGTCACGGAAAGCACCTTCGGTGAATTTCATGATGTTGCCCTTGTGCACCAGCGTGACATTGGGCTTGTCATTGTCAATGGCGTACTGGATCGCCTTGCGCACCAAGCGCTGAGTACCTTCACGGGATACCGGCTTGATGCCGATGCCACACTCATTCGGAAAGCGGATTTTCGCCACACCCATTTCGTCCTGCAAGAACTTGATGAGTTTTTTTGCCTTGGGCGACTCGGCTTCAAATTCGATGCCGCAGTAGATGTCTTCGGTGTTTTCGCGAAAGATCACCATATTGGTTTTTTCCGGCTCTTTGACCGGGCTGGGCACGCCTTCAAAATACTGGATCGGGCGCAGGCAGACATACAGATCAAGTTCCTGACGCATAAACACGTTGAGCGAGCGAATACCGCCACCGATTGGAGTTGTCAGTGGGCCTTTGATGGACACCACATAGTCACGCAACGCATCCAGCGTTTCAGTTGGAAACCAGACATCCGGTCCGTACACTTTGGTCGCTTTTTCACCCGCATAGACTTCCATCCAGTGGATCTTCTTCTTGCCACCGTAGGCTTTGGCCACTGCTGCATCAACCACCTTGATCATCACGGGCGTGATGTCAAGACCTGTACCGTCGCCCTCAATGAACGGGATGATGGGTTGATCAGGCACGTTCAATGAAAAGTCTGCATTGACGCTAATTTTTTGACCTGCTGAAGGCACCTTGATGTGCTTGTACATGTGGTTAATTCTCCGTTGATTGTTTCAGTTTGAGGAATTTTTGATACCAAAACCACCCGAAAAATCTTGTCTTAAGGGTGATCTGGAGGCGTTTTTGAATTTTAGTCCGAAAAAATTACTGTTTTCTGTCAACCTGTGCCAAACCAGGCCCGTTACGGACCTACCCTCCAAAGTATGGAGGGAAATTTTTGAAATAACGTTATCTCAAGGAAATTGAAAATGAACAAACTTCTCGCCGTTTTGGTTGCTGGTCTCTTCGCTGCTGGTGCTTTCGCCGCTACTCCCGCTCCCGCCAAAGCTGCTTCAAAGACAGAAGCTGCTGTAGCAGGTACCGCTACTGCTACTCCTGCTGTAGCTGACGCTTCGGCACCGGCCAAGGTTGACAAGAAAGCCGCCGCTGCTGCCAAGAAGGCCGCTGCTGCTGAAAAGAAGGCCGCCAAGAAGGCCGCTGCTGCTGAAAAAGCCGCTGCCAAAAAGGCTGCTGCTGCTGAAAAAGCCGCTGCCAAGAAGGCCGCTGCCGCTGCAAAAGCTCCTGCCGACAAAGCTTCTGCTGCCCAATAATAGAAGCCAAGAAGTAATTCTTGACAACTTGATTGAAATGCCCGCTTAGGCGGGCATTTTTTATGCCTGAATCCCTTCCACAGTTTGTATTGTCGAGTCAAAACTGAATCATGAAAACGACTGCAATTGGACTTCTCGGGTTGATCGCCTTGATGGGCAATATGGCCGCTGCGCAAAACACCCCGCAGATGGGGCTGCCCCACATCAAACTCTCCGCCGGTATTCATTTGATCGACACCCAGGTCGCCGCATCCCCCGAGCAACGATCTACCGGATTGATGTTCCGCAAGGACATGCCACAGTCAGAAGGCATGTTGTTTGTCTTTGAGGAAGCATCACAACAATGCTTCTGGATGAAAAACACCCTGTTGCCGCTGACCGCCGCCTTCGTGGCGGACGATGGCAGAATTGTCAATCTGGCCGATATGCAGCCACAGACTACCGAATCACACTGCTCAACGCAGCCAGTCCGTTACGTCTTGGAAATGAACCAGGGCTGGTTCAGAAAAAAAGGCATCAAGGCCGGTTTCAAGCTCGGCGGGAAGCCGTTCGAGTTGAAATAAAGCCCTGACACCTTGCCTGATTGCTAGCCCATGTGCAGGCCGCCGTTCACCGAGAAATCAGCGCCGGTTGAGTAGCCCCCCTCAGGCGATGCGATCCACGCGATGATCGAAGCGATCTCGCTCGGTTCACCCAGACGTTTGACCGGCACGGTGGCAATGATCTTGTCGAGCACATCCTGCCGAATGGCCTTGACCATGTCGGTTCCAATGTAACCCGGGCTGACGGTGTTGACCGTCACACCCTTGGTGGCCAGTTCCTGCGCCAGTGCCATGGTGAAGCCGTGCATACCCGCCTTGGCAGCAGAATAGTTGGTCTGGCCGGCCTGGCCTTTGGCGCCATTCACGGATGAGATGTTGATGATGCGGCCCCAACCTTTTTCAACCATATCGGCCACCACCTGCTTGGTGACATTGAACATGGAGTTGAGGTTGGTTTCGATCACGGCGTCCCAGTCTTCACGCGTCATCTTGATGAACATGCGGTCACGCGTGATACCGGCATTATTCACCAGCACATCAATGCTGCCATGTTCTGCCTTGGCCTTGCTGAAGGCTTCAACGGTGGAATCCCAGTCACCGACGTTGCCCATCGAAGCATAGAACATGAAGCCCAGTGCTTTCTGCTCGGCCAGCCACTTGCCATAGTCACGGACAGGGCCACAACCGGCGATGACCTTGAAACCTTCCTTGTGCAGGCGTTGGCAAATGGCGGTACCGATGCCGCCCATGCCGCCGGTGACGTAAGCTATTTTTTGACTCATAAATTCTCCTCTGTGTTAATTCCAGGACCCTGCGGCACAGGTTAATTATGCCCGCTATATCAACGCTCAATCGTCAGCGCCACGCCCATGCCGCCACCAATGCACAAGCTGGCAATACCTTTCTTGACATCCCGGCGTTGCATTTCATGCAGCAGCGTAACCAAAATGCGGCAACCCGACGCGCCCACCGGGTGCCCAATGGCAATGGCACCGCCATTGACGTTGAGTTTGGAAGTGTCCCAGCCCATTTGCTGATTGACCGCGCAGGCTTGCGCCGCAAAAGCTTCGTTGATCTCCATCAGATCGAGGTCGGCTGCTTTCCAGCCCGCGCGCGCCAGCGCCTTGCGCGAAGCCGGCACCGGGCCCATGCCCATGATGGCCGGATCCACACCACTGGTAGCAAAGCTGGCGATGCGGCCCAGCGGCTTGAGACCCAGCGCAGCAGCCTTTTTAGCCGTCATCACCATCACCGCAGCAGCGCCATCGTTGATGCCGGAGGCATTGCCTGCGGTGACGCTACCAGCCTTGTCAAAGGCGGGGCGCAAACCAGCCAGAGCGGCGGCATTGGTCTTGCGATTCAGGAACTCGTCGCTGTCAAACACAATCGGATCGCCCTTTTTTTGGGCAATACTGAGCGCCACGATTTCGTCCTTGAATTTGCCAGCGTCCTGCGCAGCGGCGGCTTTTTGCTGGCTACCCAGGGCCAGCGCATCCTGCATTTCGCGCGTGATGCCGTATTTCTTGTTGACATTCTCAGCCGTGATGCCCATGTGGACCTGATTGTAAACGTCCCATAGCCCATCGACGATCATGGAGACGATCATCTTCCAGTCGCCCATGCGCATGCCATCGCGCGAGCCCAGCAAAACGTGAGGCGACGCACTCATGTTTTCCTGTCCACCGGCAATCACAATATCGCTATCGCCATAAGCCACCGCCTGCGCCGCCAGCATCACGGCTTTCAGACCGGAGCCGCAAACACAATTCACAGTCAGTGCCGGGGTTTCGATTGGCAAGCCACTCTTGATCAACGACTGGCGCGCCGGGTTCTGACCGGAACCGGCCGCCAGCACCTGACCCAGGATCACTTCCCCAATCTGGTCCGCGCCCAAGCCGGTGCGAGCCAGTAAAGCCTTGATGACGGCTGCACCGAGCTCAGGGGCCGGTGTCTTGGCCAGTGAGCCACCAAATTTGCCCACCGCCGTGCGCGCTGCCGAAACGATAACAATGTCTTCCATCTTGTTTCCTTGGTAAAAAATTCGCGGGACCAACCGCAGTTAGACGAAGTGAACCAGCTCTGTCCTCAACTGACAAAAAGTAACTAGGCTTTTGCCTTCACGTAACGTCCGGGCGCAGCTTCAATCGCCTTGCATTTGCCTTTGCCATAAGTCTTGGGCGCAGGAATTTGCTTGCCGGCATGGGTACCGAGCCAGTGCGACCAATCGCTCCACCAGCTTCCCGGCAGTTCGGTGGCGCCCGCCAGCCATTGGGCATGGGTTTTGGGAAATTTGCCATCTTCCCGAAGCCAGTGACTGCGTTTGTTTTTGGCCGGTGGGTTGATCACCCCCGCAATGTGACCCGAGGCCCCCATCACAAAGCGTTTTTTTCCGGGCAAGACCTGGGTTGAGGCGTAAGCGCCACCGATTGGCACAATGTGATCTTCACGCGAACCATAGATGTACACCGGCAGGTCCACTTTGCCCAAATCGACCTTCTCGCCACACACCACGGCCTGACCCGGCTTGACCAATTTGTTTTCCAGGTAAGTATTGCGCAAGTACCAGGCGTAAAACGGCCCAGGCAGGTTGGTGGAATCGCTATTCCAGTACAGCAGGTCAAACGGCGGCGGGGTTTCGCCTTTGAGGTAGTTGCCGACCACATAATTCCATACCAGGTCGTTGGGGCGCAAAAAGCTGAAGGTACTGGAGAGGTCCTTGCCCTTCATCAGACCGCCCTGGCCCATTTCCTGTTCGCGGTACTTGACGAAGGCTTCATCGATAAAGACATCCAGAATGCCGCTGTCAGTGAAATCCAGCAGCGACGTCAGGAAAGTGACACTCGCGACCGGTTTCTGGCCGCGCGCCGCCAGCACCGCCAGTGCCGTGCCCAGGATCGTGCCGCCGACGCAAAAGCCCAGGGCATTGATGGTCTTGACGCCCGTGATATCTTGCGTTACAGCGATTGCTTTGATCGCTGCGTGCTCGACGTAGTCGTCCCAGGTTTTGTCAGCCAGTGACTGATCCGGATTGCGCCAGCTCACCACAAAAGTGCGGTGACCTTGCGCCACTGCATAGCGGATCAAGGAATTTTCGGGCTGCAGATCCAGGATATAGAACTTGTTGATGCACGGGGGAATGAGCAGGAGTGGCTTCTCATACACCTTGGCTGTCAATGGCTTGTATTCGATCAACTGGAACAGATCGTTTTCAAACACCACCGCACCCTCGGTGGTAGCGACGTTTTTTCCGACCTCAAAAATGCTTTCATCGGTCATCGACACATGGCCCTGGCGCAGGTCATGAATCAGGTTGGTCATGCCTTTGGCAATGCTCTCGCCCTGGGTCTCAATCGCCTTCTTCTGCGCCTCGGCATTAAAGGCCAGAAAGTTGCTTGGTGCAGCGGCGGCGGTCATTTGCTCGACCGTGAACCGGATGCGGGCGCGGGTCTTGGCATCGGCCTCAACAGCGTCGGCCAGGCCCATCAGGGCGCGCGCATTGAGCAAGTAGGCGGCGGCCGAAAAGGCCGCCAATGGATTGGTTTCCCAAGCCTTGCCTTCAAAGCGCTTATCCTTCACTTGCGTGGTACCGTGCATGCTTTGCGCCCAGAGCCCTGCCGCATCTTTCAGATACTGTTGCTGCAATCGCTGCAACTTCTCAGGTGAAAAATTGATTGCGGGTGGCTTCGCCGCAGGGCTGGCCACTGCGGCACCTGCGGCACCTGCGGCGCCCAGATCCATGTTCTGAAAGGACTGAAAGGCGCTCGCCCAACTCTCACTCAAAACTTGTTGAAACTGTTGCACCGACTGCGCCCACAATTCAGGAGAATCCTGTTCCATGCTACATCCTGTCTACATTTGTACATTTTCGCAAGTTCTTGCGTGCCTCAGGCTTGGCACTTCGAGAACCTGACAGTTCCCTAAGCCCATATTAACTTACTCGTCTATGTACCTCGTCCCGATCGCCTGGTTGTATATTGTCCTGATGATGGCGGTTGCCGAAGCGACCCATCCAACCGGTACCGTGCTGGGCGCCGTCATCACCTTTGTGCTTTATGGTTTGGGGCCGGTCGCGCTGCTGGTTTACCTCATCGGTGCGCCCGCCCGGCGCCGTGCCATCAAGACCGCCCAAGCCGCAGAGTTGTCAAAGTTGACCCAGCTTTCCAAGGGCGATTCAGTCGAGCCAGATGCAAGCCGCCATGCGCCCGCTGACCCGATCCCGGCGGTGCGAAAAGAAGCGTGAAGGGTTGCTCACCGTACACCAGGGACGGGTGCCGTCGTTGCCGTAAATCTGCGTCACACCCAAGGCGTTCAGGCGCAAGCGAGCCAGCCCTGGCAAATTTGCCAACCATTTTTGACCTGATTCAGTACCGCTTGTGTCGCTGATTTTGGGAGCAAACAGATCAGCCGCTGCCGGGTCATGCGCGACAAAAGCAGCACGCACCTCAGGGCCCACTTCAAACGCTTGTGGTCCAATGCAGGGGCCCAACCATGCTATTAGTTTTGTAGCTACTTGTGAACTATCAACGGGGGCTAGAGCCGTAAAATACTCATAAATATGCTCGATGATGCCGGGTCCACCGTGCGCCGCCAAACTGCGCCAACCCGCATGCGCTGCCGCCACCAGACTGCCTTCGGTGTTGGTTAACAACACCGGCATGCAATCGGCCACCATGATGGTGCAGGCCAGGCGTGGTTGGTTCGCCAGGCAGCCATCGGCAGTTGCACCCTGTGCCGTCGTATCAGACAACAGGACCGCTTGCGTGCCATGGACTTGCGACAAGAAAACCGGCCGCGCCTGAATCGCCCGCTGTAGAAGCGCGCGGTTGGAGGCTACGCGCGCAGCGCTATCGCCAACGTGATCAGCCAGGTTCAGCTGGTCGTAAGGAGCCACCGACTGCCCCCCGGCGCGGGTGGTGACGATGGCATGTACACGAGCCGGTGCTGGCCATTCGGGAATCAGCCACGCCGGGTTGATCCCGGAATTCATCGAGAGCGTCTCCACCAGGTCTTGACCGATCGCCGCCACCAAATCCTGGCTGCGCGCTTTAACCTGCGCCCCTCACGCCAGACGGCCGAGCGTCGAACCTCGACCAGTATCCCTTCCTTCCAATTCTTCCAGCGCGGATACCATGAAGCGAACCAGCGCAACTGCATCAATGCCGGTTGCGTCAACTGGAACAAGCGTGCCAACAACGCCGTCCCGCCCAGTTTGGCACCCAGCAGCAAGACCAATCCCAACGTGGTCTGGCCTTTGCCAAACAGGTAGAGCGCAAGCAACTTGACTGGCAACAGGGTCAACACCGGTATGCCAAAAACCAGCAATGCACCGATTGGCGGCAATTGCGCAATTTTTCGCTCAAGCCAGGCCCACAGCGGCAACCGGGCCAGTCGGGCAAAGGCGGCGGCGAGCGGCTCCCAGCCCCATTCTTCGAACAGCAGCAGACCCGCCACCAGCGGGAACAGCAGCGCCCGAAGAATTTTTTTCAGCGTCTGCATCACGGCACGAACCGCAGCCGACCCGGTTCAGGCCGCGCCTGCATGAACCTTGTCATAGGCCACCAGCAGCTTGTGGTGCATCTCGCACCCGTCGAGTGCCAGCCCCGGCGCACTCAATCCCATGAATCGGTCGGTTTGCATGATCAGTGCATGTGCCTGCGCCACGGCACCGGCGCCATAGAGTTGTCGCAAGGCGTCCAGATACGGCCCGCTGTCGCCCATGTCGGCCAGGTTGATCAGCGTTTCGATGCAGGCATAGACCGCCCGGCGCTGTGGGTTGAGTTGGTCAAATTGGCGAATCCAGTCACAGCCCTCCAGGGTGGCGGCTTCATCGCCAATGGCCAGCGCCAGCAGGGTTTTGAGCTCGCCCACGCGCAGGTCGCTCCAAAAAGAGCCGGCGTCCGCCGCCAGACCAATCAGCCCCGCCACCGGGCGCTGATCGGCCAATGCCGATTCATTCAAGGTGCCCAACAGGTCGGAGCACTCGTCATCGTCCAGCTCCGGCAGGTTCAAAATCGCTTCGCGGATGCTGTTGCCCAGGCTGTTATTTTCAAACTCCAGGTCATCCACCGGGTAAATCTCGGACATGCCCGGCACCAAAATGCGACAGGCATAGACGCCCAGGTGGGTGAAGTCGGCAATGTAGATGTCACGACCATCGCGATGAATGCGATCCACCGCCCAGGCGTAGTCCTCGGCGGTAGTGTTGCTGAAGTTCCAGTCAACAAACGCATGATCGGACACGTCGCCTAAGAACTTCCAGTGAATCACACCACTCGAATCGACGAAATGAATTTCGATATTGGTCGAACTGGCCACTTCTTCCAGATCAAAACCCGGCACCGGGAAACCCGCCAGCGCGTCCAGGGCACGGCCTTGCAACAGTTCGGTGAGCGCGCGCTCCAGTGCGATCTCAAAGCGCGGGTGCGCTCCAAAACTGGCAAAGCAACCCTGATCCTCCGGATGCAACAGCGTCACATTCATCACCGGGTACTGCCCCCCCAGCGAGGCGTCTTTAACCAAAATGCCAAAACCGGCCGAGCGCAGCGCGGCAATGCCAGCAGCAATGCGCGGGTAGCGCGCAATGACGGCCTCCGGCACGTCCGGCAGGCAAATGCCTTCACTGATGATGCGTCCCTTGATGTGGCGCTCGAAAATCTCCGACAAGGCCTGCGTGCGCGCCTCAGCCTGCGTGTTGCCGGCCGACATGCCGTTGCTCACATACAAATTGCCAATGATGTTCACCGGGAAAAAGGTTACAGCCCCGTCACGCTGACGCACATAGGGAATGGCGCAAATGCCACGCTCTGCGTTGCCCGAATTGAATTCAACCAGGTCACTGGCGTCGATGCTGCCCTGCGGGTTGTAAAACTGATGCAGCTCGGGGTTCAGTAGCTCAAGTGGCCAACTGCCATCTTCGTTTGGCACAAACCAGCGCTCTTGCGGGTAATGCACATAAGAGCGGCTCGCGACGTCAGGCCCCAGGTAATAGTGCGTCCAGAAATAATTGTTGGACAGCCGCTCGCAAAACTCGCCCAGGGCACTGGCCAGGCACGCCAGCCGGGTGGCACCTTTGCCATTGGTAAACATCAGCGGGCAGTCGCGGTCCCGTATGTGCACCGACCAGATGCCCTCCACCGGGTTGAGCCAACTGCGCTCCTCAATATGAAAGCCCAGCGCTTGCAGCCGGGTTTGCAGGGTATTGATGGTGGATTCAAGAGAGGCATCTTTGCCGGGGATAAAATTTTGAGTTTGCATGGGCGTGCAGCATACCGCAGACCCAGCGCTCTTCAATCTGCAGTGGCTCTGACGTTAGACTTGAAGGTTGCATCCACCCCTGTATCACACCGAAGATTGCCATGATCCTTGAACTTGCTGATTTCTCTATTCACCCCGGCCAGAACGCTGCTTTTGAAGAAGCCATCGGGCGCGGCTTGAAAAATATCATCAAACAGGCCCACGGCTTTCATGGCTTCAAACTGAACCATTGCATTGAAAGCCCCGAGCGTTACATTCTGCAAATTTTCTGGAACACGCTGGAAGACCACACGGTCGGTTTTCGTCAGTCACCGGCGTTTACCGAGTGGCGCGCCATCGTCGGACCGTTTTTTGCCATTCCCCCAGTGGTCGAGCACTTTGACATGATCGCCAAGTCCGCCTGATCAGGCGCCGGGCGTTGTGCCAGGATAATCGGGTCTAACTGAAAAAAAGGAATTTCATGCGCTACGTCTTTAACCCTGCTCCCACCGTGTCGCTGCCAGTCGTCGGCAGCCCTTTGCGCTTTCCGGTGCACCGCATTTACTGTGTCGGACGCAACTATGAAGATCATGCTAAAGAAATGGGTTTTAGCGGGCGCGAGCCGCCCTTTTTCTTCATGAAACCGGCTGACGCAGTGCTGGAAGCCAACGCAGGCGAAACCGCCACCCTGCCCTACCCGAGCCTGACGCACAACCTGCACCATGAAATCGAACTGGTGGTTGCAATTGGCAAGGGTGGTAAAAATATCAGGGCAACCGACGCCCAGCAGCATATTTTTGGTTACGCGGTGGGCCTCGACATGACACGCCGCGATCTGCAAAACGAGATGAAAAAACAGGGGCGGCCCTGGTGCATTGGCAAGGGCTTTGACGCCTCGGCGCCAGTCGGACCGATCACCCCGACCGCCAACGCAGGCAATATTGCCGATGCGGAAATTTCGCTCCAGGTCAACGGCCAGCAGCGCCAGCGTAGCGACACTTCCAAATTGATCTGGAATGTTGCCGAAACCATTGAGCACCTGTCAGCCGCCTGGGAACTGCAGCCAGGCGACCTGATTTTTACCGGCACGCCCGAAGGGGTAGCGGCCGTGGTTCCGGGCGACACATTGAGCGGCGCTGTCGCAGGGCTGACGCCCATCACCGTCAGCATCAAGTAAAGCGCTGCCTGGTCAGGAATCCCGGTTGACTGCACTGCCACCATGCTTCGTTCCCCCATCAAACACTGCAAAAACTGCGGCAACGCCGTGGTTTACCGCGTCCCGGATGACGGTGACACCAAAGAGCGCGCAGTATGCCCCGCGTGTTGCACGATTCACTACGAAAACCCGCTCAACGTGGTCGGCACGGTACCCTATTGGGGTGACAAAGTGCTGCTGTGCAAGCGCAATATTGAGCCGCGCTTTGGCAAATGGACCTTGCCAGCGGGTTTCATGGAATTGGCTGAGACCGTGGCCGAAGGCGCGGCGCGCGAAACGCTGGAAGAGTCAGGTGCCCAGTTTGAGCTGGAAGGGTTTTTCTCTCTGGTCAACGTCCCCCGCGTTGGCCAGGTGCATATGTTTTACCGGGCCCGTTTGCTCAGCGATGTGTTCGCTCCCGGCTTTGAAACGATTGAGGCCCGGCTGTTTGCTGAAAACGAGATTCCTTGGGACGAAATTGCATTCAGAACCGTCAAGGTGACGCTGGAACGCTATTTTTCAGACCGCAACAAAGGTCACTTCGCCATTCATGCCATCGATATCACCTGACAGCTTGGCCCAAGCCGAGTTCTGGTTCTACCGCATCGGCGGCTATCTGTTGATCAACGTGCTGGACGACCCGGCCTGGTTGGCACTGATGTTTTGCTGAGTCCCATGCTGGCCTGCTACGTCATGCTTGATCTGGAAACCACCGGTGGCAACCCGGTGCATGACCGCATCACCGAAATTGCCGCAGTACGCATTGAGAACGGCCGTGAAGTGGCACGCTGGAGCAGTTTGGTCAATCCCGGCGCAACGATCTCCCCGTTCATCCAGAATTTGACCGGCATCAGCAATCACATGGTGCGCCAGGCACCTGGATTTGATGCGCTTGCCCAGCAGCTGCTGGCCTTGCTGGAGGGCGCCGTGCTGGTGGCACATAACGTACGTTTTGACCACGGCTTTTTGCTCAACGAATTCGGGCGACTCGGCATCAATCTGCGCGTCAAGACGCTATGTACGGTGCGACTGTCGCGCCTGCTTTATCCGCAATACCGCGGCCACGGGCTGGATGCCATCATGCAACGCCACGGCTTGACCAGCAGCGCGCGGCACCGCGCCATGGGCGACGTGGAGATGGTGCTGGGCTGGCTGCACCTTGCCTCCAGAGAGCTCGGCGCCGAACTCGTCAAGCGCCAGGCGCAGACGCTCTTGCAAAGCAGCGCTGCTTTGCCACCGCAACTGGAAACGCGTATCCAAGACATTCCCGAAACCGCCGGTGTGTATTTGTTTTTTGGCGACGGACCGCTGCCGCTGTACATCGGCAAAAGCATCAAGCTGCGCAGCCGGGTGATGTTGCACTTTCAGACGGCCGGCCGCGCGGCACGCGAGATGCGCATCGCACAAGAGATCCGGCGCATTGATTGGATTGAAACCGCAGGCGAGCTCGGCGCCTTGCTGCTCGAAACGCGGTTGGTCAAAGACAAACAACCGGTTTACAACCGCCAATTGCGCAGCGACCGCTCCCAGTATGCCTGGCGGCTGAGCGGAGGCGCAGAAGTGCGCCCGCTCTTGACCCTGGTACGCGGCGAGGATTTGCAACCCCGGGAGTTTGGCCAGATGTATGGCCTTTACCGCTCCAGGAGTCAGGCCATCACCAAGCTGCGCGAACTGGCCGACAGCCACGGCCTGTGCCCGCAAGCCCTCGGGCTTGAGTCCGGCACCGGTCGATGTTTTGCACACCAGATGGGTCACTGCAAAGGCGTGTGTTGCGGCGAGGAGAAGCCCGAGCTGCACTACCTGCGGCTGCAACTGGCACTGGCCCCGCAAAAGCTGAAGGTCTGGCCCTTTTCCGGCAAGCTGGCGCTGCGCGAGCACAACGCACAGAGCGGCCGCACCGATATTCACATCTTTGAGCAATGGTGTCACCTGGCCACGGTGCATGACGAGCCGGCGCTGGAAGAAGCGCTGAGGTCCACTGGCAATGCCCTGACGTTTGATCTCGATAGCTATCGGCTGCTGATCAAACACCTGACGCAGCCGGGCAAGAACAAAGCTGAGCAGATCGACTTCGCGGGGCGATATTCGGTGCTGCAATAAACATCCCTCGCAGCATTTCCTGCAAACGACCCAGGCGCAGTGTCAAGCGACTCGTATCAAACCCGGAACTTCGCCGCCAGGTCAGCAATGCGTTTGCCAAACAGGCGAGCAGTTTCCAGGTCACCCGGATTCATTTCTTCAGCGCTGGCATCACCCGCGGTCTGGGCCATCGGACCCGCGGAAGAGGCAAGGTAATTCACGTCGCCGCGGTGCGAGGCCCTGGTGTTGTTGTAGTTCAGACCGGTACCGGCCCACACACCGCCGTGCTGCATCGCCAACGTCATGAAGTAATGCAGGGTTGAGTGCTTGTCACCATTGACATTGGCGCTGTTGGTAAAACCGCCAAAGATCTTGTCTTTCCAGGCCTGGGTGTACCAGGGTTTGCTGCTGGCATCGGCAAACTTCTTGAACTGCCAGCTCACGCTGCCCATGTAGGTCGGCGAACCAAAAATGATGGCGTCGGCGGCCGCCAGTGTGTCCCATCCGGCATCCGTCAAATTGCCGTCCGCGTCAATGGCCAGCAACTCGCCACCCGCGCCCTGCGCCACCGATTGCGCCATGCGCTGCGTATGACCATAACCCGAATGAAAGACGACTGCTACTTTTGCCATAAAAATACTCCTTGAGTGCGATTGAAAAAGGACGAACGCGAGCTGCGGGCGTCCAGGAAAAATGGAAATAGATAGTCCAAATCAGGCACCACGCCGGGCGTCCATACTCCACGCGCCTGCCCCAAATGCGGTCAACATCAACAGTCCCCCCGCGATGGCCACGTTTTTGAAGAACATGATTTGCTGAATCATGGCCTGATCCGGGGCTGCGGCCCAAAACTTGTGAAAGAACAGGCCCGCTACCAAAGTAAAAACGGCCATAAGGAATGCCGCCCAACGGGTCTGAAATCCGGCAATCAGCGCCAGCCCGCCGCCCACTTCCACGGCGACGGCAATTGCTGCACCCAATACCGGAAAAGGCAAGCCAACCGAGGCAATATAGCCTGTAGTGCCCGCAAATCCCGCAATTTTCATGATACCGGCGGGCAGGAACAGCAGCGCCATCAGGATACGGGCTGCGAGGGCAAAAGGATTCTGCAAATTGGAAAACATAAAAACTCCTGAAAAAAAATTGGAACAAAAGAGTGATGATTTGCCGGACAGATCTTTAGCTCTGTCCTCAACTGATCAACTGTGTAGATCGAACACCAGCACTTCGGCGTTCTTGCCTTGGGCCAGATGGATGAGGCGCTCGCCGTCCAGCAGTGCCGCATCACCCGTGACCAGCGTGACGCCGTTGACGGATAGTTCTCCACGCACCAAATGCACGTAAGCCTTTCGATTTGGGTCCAGCGTCAATTGGGCAGTTTGGTCGCCATCAAACAGGCCCGCATACAGACGGGCATCAGCATGAATGATGACCGACCCTCGGGCGCCATCATTGGAGGCCAGCAAGCGCAAATTGCCAAGTTTTTCGGCATCAGCGAAAGTCTTCTGTTCGTAACTCGGCTCAATGCTCATGACATTGGGCTCGATCCAGATTTGCAGCAAATGGGTGGTGTCGTTCGGCGCATGATTGAATTCGCTGTGCTGTACACCGGTGCCCGCACTCATGCG
>JADGRK010000025.1 GCA_017880985.1 Rhodoferax sp.
CTGCGGGTTTGCCCCTTGTTGACAAACGGGATGGGTACCTTGGTGACATAAACCGCCACCGCCAGCGCCGCCGCCAAGCCGACCACGACTCCAATGATGAAGCCCACAATGGTTCCACCGCGTTGCTGTTTCATGCGTTTTTCCTTCATTGCCTCAAACTTGATTTACATTTTTTGCGGGGCGCTCACACCCAGCACGGCCAGACCATTGCGCAGCACCTGCGCGGTCGCGGCCACCAGCGCCAGACGGGCGCGCTTGACGCTTTCATCATCCACCAGAATGCGCTCGGCGTCGTAATAGCTGTGGTAGCAGGCGGCGAGCTCGCGCAAGTAGAACGTCACATCATGGGGCGCGAAATCAGCCGCCGCAGCGCTCAGCATCTCGGGGTATTTTGCCAGCAACAGCAGCAGGGCGAGGGCTTGCGGACTTTGCAAGGGGGTCAGGTCAGCCTGGCTCAGGCTGACCAGCTCGCCGCCATCTTTCTCATGCCAGGCGGCCAGCACCGAGCAAATGCGGGCATGGGCGTACTGCACGTAATAGACCGGGTTGTCGTTGTTTTTGGCAACCGCCAGATCGACATCAAAGGTGTATTCGGTATCTGGCTTGCGGCTGAGCAGGAAGAAACGTACGGCGTCTTTGCTGGTCCACTCAATCAGGTCGCGCAAGGTCACATAGCTGCCGGCGCGCTTGGAAATTTTGACTTCTTCACCGCCGCGAACCACCCGGACCATGGTGTGCAGCACATAGTCGGGGAAGCCCTGCGGAATGCCAATATCGACGGCCTGCAGGCCGGCGCGCACGCGGGCGATGGTACCGTGGTGATCGGTGCCCTGAATGTTCACCACTTTCTCAAAACCGCGTTCCCACTTGGTGATGTGATAAGCCACGTCGGGCACAAAGTAGGTGTAGCTGCCGTCACCCTTGCGCATGACGCGGTCCTTGTCGTCACCATAGTCGGTGGACTTGAGCCAGAGCGCGCCGTCATGCTCATAGGTCTTGCCCGCGTCATGCAATTTCTTCACCACGTCATCGACCTTGCCGCTGAGGTACAGGCTGGATTCCAAATAGTAGTTGTCAAACTTGACGCCAAAGGCCTGCAGGTCCAGGTCCTGCTCGTGGCGCAGATAGGCCACGGCAAACAGCCGGATGTCGTCCAGCGCCTCAACATCGCCCGATGCAGTGAATTCACGGTCGTCTGAATGAACCGTTTGTTTGGCCAGATAGTCAGCCGCGATGTCGGCGATGTAGTCGCCGTTGTAGGCGGGCGCATTCTCGCCACTGGGCCATTCCGGGTCACCGGGCTTGAAGCCTTTGGCGCGCAACTGGGTACTGGTGGCGAGGGTGCCAATCTGGACGCCGGCGTCGTTGTAATAAAACTCCCGATAGACCTGCCAGCCCTGGCTCTGGTACAAATTGCAGATCGCATCGCCCAGGGCCGCCTGACGCGCATGACCGACATGCAGCGGGCCGGTCGGGTTGGCCGAGACAAATTCCACCAGCATGCGCTTGCCGGTGCTGGGTTGGTTGCCAAATTGTGTGGTCTGCGCCAGCACCTCACGAACAATTTGCTGCTTCGCCTCGGCTTTGAGTTTGATGTTGATGAAGCCCGGCCCGGCAATGTCAATCGCATCGACCCAGCGTTGAAAGGGATCCGTGACCAGCAATTGAGCGCGCAGGCTTTCTGCCAATTGGCGCGGGTTTTGTTTTAGCGGTTTGGCCAATTGCATGGCCGCGGTGGTGGCCAGGTCGCCGTGGGCGGCCACCTTGGGCGACTCAAAAGCGGCCTTTGCACCGGCACCAGGAGACAAATTCTCCAGCGCGCGCGCCAAGACTGCGAGCAATTCATTTTTTACAGATAGCATGGTTTCATTTTACGGGGCTGATGGCGCCGCCAGCCGGTAAGCTGCAGAAACATTGTCAGCAGGCGTTGTCATCAGGTTTGCCATTCCGGGCGTTATGTGCTGGAATCCGCCTCAGGATTCCCTCTAAACCATTTTCACAGGAAACACAATGAAGAAATTATTGACCCTCCTCGCTCTTGGCTTGACACTGTCTTTTGGGACGGCTCATGCTGCCGACGCCAGCGCAGACTGCGCAGCCAAGGCTGCAGAGAAGAAACTGGCGGGTGCTGCCAAAGCCAGCTTTGAAAAGAAGTGCGTGGCTGACGAGAAAGCCGGAGCCAAGGCTGGCGCGACCGCCTCTGCACCTTTGGCTGCAGCGACACCTGACAAGAAAGTGACGCAACAGGAAAAGATGAAGGCGTGCAACAAGGACGCCGGTGAGAAAAAACTCAAAGGCGACGAGCGCAAAAAATTCATGAGCGACTGTCTGAAGGCTTGAGTCGGCTTCCGGCCTGACGCTGCGCCGATCGGTGCGCCCACCAAAAATATTCCCCGCCGGTTATGCCAGGCGGGGTTTTCTTTTGGCATGATGCGGTCATGATGCCTCGTTTAAACCTTTCTCCATCCGTTTCCTGCGTGGTGCCCGCTTTCAATGAAGCGCGCAATCTGCCGACTGTGCTGCCCACCATTCTGGCAGCACTTGCGGCTCTGAGTGACCACATCGAACTGATTGTGATCGATGACGGTAGCCGTGACGACACGACGCAAGTCATGCAAACACTGTGCGCCGCGCACCAGGAGTTGGTCTATCTGAAACTCTCGCGCAATTTTGGCAAAGAGCATGCGCTCATGGCCGGGCTCGACGCAGCAGCGGGTGATGTGGTGATTCTGATGGATGCCGATGGCCAGCACCCGGTGCCCCTATTGCCGGAGATGTTCAAACAATGGCAGCAAGGATCGGACGTGGTGTATGCAGTGCGCAAGACACGCGACGACCAGTCCGGATTGCAGGCGAGCTTGACCGGGCTTTTTTACACCCTGGTCAATTTTGGCAACCGCGTCAAAATTCCGGCCAATGCGGGCGACTTCCGGCTGATGGATCGCAAAGTGGTCGAGGCCCTGAAAAGCCTGCCTGAGCGCAACCGCTTCATGAAGGGACTCTACGCCTGGGTCGGTTTCAACAGCACCGCCATTGACTATCAGCCACTGGCGCGTGCCGAAGGCGAAACCAGTTTTGGCTTGCGTGGCTCGCTGGCGTTGGCGCTGACCGGCATTTTGGCGTTTTCCATCGCCCCTTTGCGGGCCTTGACCTTGACCGGCTTGATGCTCTCGGCGCTGGCTCTGGGCTATGGTGCCTGGGTGGTGGGAGAATATTTTGTGACCGGCATCGCCGTGCCCGGCTATGCCACCATTGTGGTCGGCATGATGTTTTTCAGTGGCATCCAGCTGCTCTCGATTGGCGTGCTGGCGGAGTATGTCGGGCGTATTTATGAAGAGGTCAAACAGCGACCGTCTTACCTCATCAGTGAGCGCGCAGGCGGCGGCTTGGCAAGGTCGGTCAATGCAGCGGTTGGTGCGGCTGGATCTGAAGCGCTGACGCCCTCGGCCTTGAGGAAAGGGCAGGCGTGAGGGCGAGCGCGTCAACGCTCTGGTTTTTGGGCGTCGGGGCCGCAGCCGCGCTGACGCACCTGGCGGTGTTTGCGCTGGTGCAAGCCCGGATCTGGCCGGAGTTGGCCAATGCGCTGGGCTTTTGCATTGCCTTTTTTGTCAGCTTTGCCGGGCACCGACTGTTGAGTTTCAAGGATGCCGCCACCAGTGTTGGCACCAGTCTGGCTCGCTTTGCTGTGACGGCACTGGCTGGATTTGTCAGCAACGAGCTGGTCTTCGTGCTGCTGTTGCGGGCTCTGAAGATGCCTGCGCTGCTGGCGCTACTTGTGGCGCTGGTCTTTGCAGCCGGGCAAACCTTTTTGCTCAGCCGGTTTTGGGCTTTCCGGCGCTAATCTGGAAATTGCCGCGGTGCCGGCCTGACCCGATTGGTAGAGCGTCCAGCCAGCGCCCTGATAAAACACCTTCCAGCCGGTCAGATTGCCGGCCGCTTGGCCACCGCTGCGATGCACCCACCAATTGCCGGGCATCGCACCGGCGTTCACCAGGGCTTCGGGTGACTGCAACAACTGGCCCGCTTGCGCGTCAAAATCAGCGCCTTCAAACAGCTCGCGCTGCCAGCCATCGCCCGAGTGCTGACGCAAGGCCGGCCAGTCTTCCAGCACCACCATGGGCCTGAGCGTTTGGGCATAAAACGGCAGATCGTAGGGGAAGGCACCCGACACATACACGCTGTCATTGGGCCCGGCCTGGCAGGCCAGAACTTGGGCCACGTCTTGCGCACGACCGCTGCGGGTGACATCGCTGACCTTGATCATCAGCACCAGCGCGCCACCAATATTGAGCAGGCACAGGCCGACAAATATTTGTTTGGCACCGGCGCGATGCAGCATGACGCGCTCCCAGCCGAGAGCAGAGAGCAGCGCTAGCGGCGGCATCACCGGCAGCACGTAGCCAATCAGCTTGGAGTGCGGAATGGAAAAAAAGCTGATGATCGCCAGCACCCAAATCCAGCACAGCGACCACCATTCCTGCGTGATCGGTGTCGCAGTGGCCAGGGCGGCCTGCCGGCGGACCTGATTGAGGGCAAAAAACACCCATGGAAACAACAGCAACAGCACCGCCAGCAGGTAAAACCACCAGGGTTGCGGATTGTTGTAAGTCGCGGCGGTGTAGCGCTTGAACTGTTGGCCAACGAACATGTAGTCAAACAGACCCGGGTATTCTTGCTGGGCCATGACAAACCAGGGCAGGGCAATCAAGGCAAAAAGGATCAGGCCGCTGAGCCACGGCAGTGCCAGTATTTTCTTGAATTGCCGGGTCCAGATCAACCAGATGAAGATCACCAGGCCGGGCAGGGCAATGCCGATCAGCCCCTTGCTGAGCATACCCAGCGCGCAGGCCGCAAAGCCCAGTCGTGCCAGCGTCGCGTCGGGCTTGGCTCCGGCCATGAAGGCAAAGGCAAAGCACCAGACCGCCACGCCGATCCATGTGGCCACCAGCATGTCGTGGTTTACGTACTGGCCACCGACCAGAAAGGTCAGACTGGTGCCCAGCATCAGGGCCGTGCGGCGCGCAATGAGTTCGGTGCTGATGGTCCGCGCTGCCAGATAGAGGGCCAGCAGCATCAGGCCCGCGTGCAGCGCAGGCACCAGGCGCAGTGCCCACGCGTTGACGCCAAAAGTGGCCAGTGACAGGGCCTCCAGCCAGTACAGGTAGGGCGGCTTGTGAAAGAACGGAATACCGTTCAGGCGCGGCGTGAGCCAGTCGCCGCTTTGTAGCATCCAGCGCCCAATTTCGCCATAACGGCCCTCGTCGGGCACTGCCAGCGGTCGCAGGGCCGCCGTCAGCAGCAGCAGCAAGCACAGAGCCGCCAGCGTCAACCAGGATTTTTGTCGTTCAGTCAGGCGAATAGTCACTGCTGGATTTTAGCCACCGGTCCGCGCACCAGCCGGGCGCGTTCGCGCTCCAGCGCAGCGGGGAAGTCGGTACCCATGAGGTAAGCAAACTCCTGCGCGCGTGCCATGCCAATCACGTCGTCGGGCTCAGCCGCTTGCGCCGGGTGGCACATGATGATGCTGCCCGCCGGCGCGGCGTGCAGCCAGGCTTGCATCAAACGGCCATAACGGGCTTTGCCACCAGCAAAATTATATATGCCTAATAAGGCTGTAGCCACCGTCATACCAGCGTTAGCAGCTATCGTTTCAAGAGCGACTGCGCCCATCGCCGCAATCACCCGGCTTTTTAGATCGGCCATGCCTGGGGCTGCCCGCGAGACACGCAGGTAAGGCAAGCGGCAATTTTCATTTGCGTAGCGACGGCTCAATGCCTGCACCAGCGCTTCACGGATGCCAGCGAACTGCTGCACATGCTGGTGGCCATCGACAAAGTCCGGCGTGGCCTTCCAGTGGTCCTCAAACAAGTCCAGTTGGCGTTCAATCACGGCGCCGGCCGCCACTCTGTCAAATCTGCCCAACGCCGCCTTGAGCATGGCCGCCGCCAGGGACATGCCGTGTCCGGCGGCAAGCGCAAAGTCACTGGTCCAGTCCAGGTGCAAGCCGACGTCGATGTGCCCGCGCAGCTCTTGCAGCAGCGCCGCATCGCGCGCCCAGCGCGGCGATAAGACCATGACGCTGGTGGCACTGATGCGCCCGCCGGCGGCCAGCTTGGCAATGCCCAACGAAGCACTGGCGTTGACGCCGAAGTCATCGGCGCACAAGATCACACCCTTGTGCAGAGGGTGCTCGGCCGGTTTCATTTGGTCCGCCAAAATTCGGTCTGTCCATACTGCTGCTTGAGAAAATCAATCCACAAACGCAGGCGAAGAGGCAAATATTGGCGCTGCGCAAAGACCGCGTAAATGCCGTTGGCGGGTGCCGCAAAATCTTCCAGCACCGGCACCAGTGCACCGCTGGCAATCTCGGCCTCAACCTCCCAGGTGCTGCGCCAGGCAATGCCGTAGCCACTGCGACACCAGTCATGCAGCACTTCACCGTCCGAACAATCGAGCGGACCGCCCAGCTTGAAGTGCATCAGCTCAATGCGGTCGCCGTGGGGCACCTGGAAAAGCCAGCCGCGGGCTTGCGAGGCATCGCTGGACAGGGTCAGGCAATCAAACTTGGATAAGTCGTTGGGGTGGGCCGGTGTGCCGTGCTGGCGCAAATAAGTGGGCGTGGCCACGCACAGGCGGCGGTTGTCGGCCAGGCGCACGCTGACCAGGGATGAGTCGGGCATGTCACCGACCCGCACCGCGCAGTCAAAGCCCTCACCGGCCAGATCAACGACCCGGTCGCTCAAGTTAAGCGAAATGGTCACCTCGGCGTGCAGTTCACGAAAAAGCGGCACCAGCGGTGCCACATGGCGTCGTCCAAAACCGGCTGGCGCGGTCAGCCGCAAGTGGCCATTGGCTTTAACGCCAGCGGCTGAAACACTGGCCTCGGCCTGCGCCAGTTCGCCCAGCAGACGCTGGCAGTCTTCCAGAAAGGCGCTGCCTTCGGGCGTGAGCGTGATGCGGCGCGTGGTCCGCACCATCAGCTTGACACCCAGCCGTTGTTCCAGCGCATCGAGCCGCCGCCCCATGATGGCGGGCGCAACCCCTTCAAAGCGGGCAGCGGCACTCAGGCCGCCCCGGGTGGCGACAGCAACAAAAGATTCGAGCTGCTTTAACTTGCTCATGTCGATGCACTCGCGGCGTCGAGACGGGCCTTAAGGAAACCGCCGGTGCCATAGCGCGTTACCCGGCTGTAAAAGCGTGCCGTCAAGCGCTTGACCATGGCGGAATACGCATCCACCAGCGTCGGCATGATGCTAAAACTGTCGTAATTCACCACCACCGCGACGCGCTGCGCAGGGCTGGTCACGACCGGGGTGAGCAAGTCCACGATCATGCGTTCCACCGCGACAATATCGGACAGCGTGTCGATTGCGAGCCCCTCGCAATTGATGAACAACAGGCGGTGCTCGCGGTCGAGTTCGAAGCGTTGTGCCAGTGGCGTGGCGAGCAGACGCTCGCGCAGTCCCAGCGTGGCATCGGCAAACAGGGTGGCATCCATCAACTGGAGTTGTGGACTGATGGCCGGCATGAAATCCATTTGCCCCAGCACGTCGCGATGCAGGTCTATACCCGGTGCAATCTCAATCAACTCCAGGCCACCACTGTGGGCATCACCGATTAACTGGAAGACGCAGCGCTCGGTGACATACAGCACGCGTTGACCGCGCTTGCGGGCTTCGCGCCCGCTGAAGGTGCGATGTTCCACCTCCTTCACAAATTTGCGCGTTGTGCCCTCAACCACCACCCGCAGTCGCCCATTTTCCACCCGCACGTCCATATCACCGGCGGTGAAAGTGCCGACAAACACCACGGTTTTGGCGTTCTGGCTGATGTTGATAAAACCGCCGGCCCCGGGTAGGCGCGAGCCAAATTTGCTGACGTTCAAATTGCCCTGCGCATCCGCTTGGGCCAGACCCAGCACCGCGACATCGAGGCCGCCGCCGTCGTAAAAATCAAACTGGCTGGGTTGATCAATTACCGCTTGCGTGTTGATGGCCGCGCCAAAGCTCATGCCGCTGGCTGGAATGCCGCCGACCACACCGGGCTCAGCCGTCAGCGTCAGCAGGTCGATCACCTTTTCTTCAGCCGCCACGCCGGCCACGCCTTCGGGCATGCCAATGCCGAGATTGACCACGCTATTGGCGCGCAACTCCAGCGCGGCACGCCGGGCAATCACCTTGCGCTCACTCAGGGGCAGGGCCGTCAGGGTGTCGATCGGCACCCGGATTTCGCCCGAATAGGCCGGGTTGTATTGCTCTGAAAAAGTTTGCATGTGATAGGCCGGGTTGCTCGCCACGACCACCGCATCGACCAGTACGCCTGGGACGCGGACTTGTCTTGGATGCAGGGTGCCACGTTCCGCGATGCGCTCCACCTGCGCGATCACGATGCCACCTGAATTGCGCGCCGCCATGGCAATCGCCAGCGCTTCAAGCGTGAGCGCCTCACGCTCCATGCTGAGGTTGCCATCCGGGTCGGCGGTGGTGGCTCGAATGATGCCAACCGAAATCGGGAACGCCTTGTAAAAAAGATACTCGCGGCCGTCGATTTCCATCAGGCGCACCAAGTCTTCAGTCGTGCGGGCGTTGATCTTGCCGCCGCCAAAGCGTGGATCGACAAACGTGTCCAGCCCCACATGCGTGAGCGTGCCGGGCTTGCCCGCCGCAATGTCACGAAACAAATGCGAAATCACGCCTTGGGGCAGGTTATAGGCCTCAATTGCGTTGTCAACCGCCAGCTTTTGCAGCGCGGGAACCAAGCCCCAGTGTCCGCCCACCACGCGCCGCACCAGCCCCAGGTGGCCAAGGTGATTGAGGCCGCGCGTTTGCCCATCGCCTTGACCAGCCGCATAGATCAGCGTCAGTTGGCCCGGTGCGCCGACGCCGGTTTCAAGGTGCGTGGCTAAAAAACGGGCCTCCAGCGCGACCGCAATTTCTTCGGCAAAGCCAATGCCGACAAAACCACTGGTGGCAACGGTGTCTCTGTCATGAATCAGGCGTACCGCCTCGGCAGCGGTCACGATTTTGTTGCGTCGCGTGCCCGGCCCCACATGATCATTGAGATTGAAATTGGTATGCACAATGTCTTTTCGCGAGAACTTCTGTTATGCCTGACATTTTGCACCACTGGCCTTGCCCAACAGCGTGCTGGCAGGCCAAGAGAGCAGGTGGTGCCAGATGGCAATCGTGTCTGACGCCAGACTCACCCAGGTTTTCACTGCGCATCCAGAGTCTCGATACGGCATAAGGTTGATGCTGATCAACGAAGCCAAAGTTTTCCAAGGCGCTGCAGGTGCTTTGGTTACTACACGGCGGTTAGACTCATCGGCGGCTTCAACGGAGACTGGCTGCATGCGCTTCGAGGTGGTTTCCAGTTTCAACGGATCGATTCCAATTGAAGTTGAATTTTTCGGTATGCACGTCGAGAGGGCACTTGGGGCGATCCAGGGCAACGCGACTTTAGTTTGTGATCGAAGCAAAGAAAATCAACACCAGGAAGGGCAACCTCATGAATCTCGGATCGTTCAAGGGAAGTATTCGCGTCAAGATGCTGGGTGGCGTGCTTGCCCTCGAACTCTTGCTGGCCGCCTGTTATGCCGGCGTTCTTTATTACTCTGCGAGTCAGAGCATTAATCTAAATGCCCAAAAGGTTGTGGAGCAATCCCAAGGGGTTTTCAACCTTCTCGTGGAGAACGATTCCAAGATGCTCGGCGCGGCCATGGATTCCTTCGCCACCAATTCCGCTGTCAGCCAAATCTTCGCCGACCATCAGGATCGGCAGGCGCTCATAACCGCCGTGCAGGACATCTACCGTAGCAATAAATCTCGCTATGGCATCACTCATATGTACTTCATTGACAAGAACGGAACATGCTATTTGCGGGCGCATGATACGGAATTGTCGGGTGACGTCATCGACCGTGAAACATTTTTGCGGGCCAGAGCGTCGGGCAAGGAGGCGAGCGGGATCGAACTTGGCAAGACTGCTTTCGCGCTGCGCCGTGTGATGCCCTACCTCCACAATGGAAACGTGGTGGGTTACCTGGAGTTCGGCGAGGAAATCGACCATTTTGATCGTCTGATGAAGAAGCAGACCGGTATAGAGATCGCCGTATTGGTGGAGAAGAGTTTTCTGAATCAGGACGATTACCGGGGCGCCCTGAGGGCGAAAAACAAGACTGACAACTGGGATGCCATGAAGGACTATGTCCTGGTCAGCAGCACCATGAACGACCCTGGGTCCGTGGCTTCCGTTGCATTGGGGGCGGAGATTCATTCAGTCAAGGCCGCCACCTATCTGGGCACGGTCGCTAACGGTCCTTCTACCTTTGCCAGGGGAGCGTTCCCGCTCAAGGATTCTGCGGGAAAACAGGTCGGTGTTGTGCTGGCTCTGAGCGATGTGACCGACCAGATTCACAACCAACGTTTATCGATGATCTTCCTGATCCTTGTCACGGTGGTGATCTCTGTATTCAGCTTCATAGGGGCGCTCCTGTACTTGCGGGCCGAGATTATCAATCCCCTGGTGCTGCTTGCGGAACAGGCGAACGACATCAGCATGGGCAACGTCGAGATGAAACTGGAGACCCAAAGGCAAGACGAGATCGGGCTCCTGATCCGCTCTTTCGAGCGGATGAGGGTGAGCTTGAAGAAGTCGCTCTCAATGTTGACCAAGAGATCCGAGCAGGGTTGATGGGTTCACTGCGCCACAATGAGAATCGGGCCAAACCAGCATGCGCGAACACGAACATCTGAGCTACGCCGAACTCATTGACGAGTTGCAGGCACTGGCGGCCAGGGGGTGCACGGGAGTGATGTTTATGCGCACCGAATCAGACCATTCAGTGCGCATTGGATTGCAGAACGGGCGGGTCGTTTCCTGCAACTACCGCATGTACCAGCAACAGAAGGCGATTTCTCTGATCCGTCAGATTCGATCCGGCGAATACGCCTTCAAGCAAGGTGTTCCGGGCATCGTATTTGGGGAGGAACTGCCCGCTAATTTTGATTTTTTCAGGGAATTGGCGGGGGAGCCATCGCTATCCCCCTTGGTCGCGCGACAGGAAAGGGCACCGGGTGCCACCGACTTGCGGGTCAGCGGCGGCGAACTGTTTGAAGCCGTGGTGCATGAACTCACCCTCTATCTGGGACCGGTCGCGCGCATGGTGGCGCTGGGGTATGAACAGGAACTGTGCTCTGCCACGAGCGGCGAACAAGTCCGCGCCGCTGTGTTCCGGCTGGCGCAGGAGATCGGCGATACCCAGCAGGCCATCGAGTTTGAGACGCGCATCCTGGGCCTGGTATCAAGTTGGCAATGTCCCGTTGACAGTTAAAAACAAAGATCGACCGACGGGCCAAGCGTGATCGGCTCACGCGCTGTTTTACTTTGACCCTGGCCCTGGCGATGCGCGCTTTAAAATCCAGCCATGTGCCAATTGCTCGGAATGAACAGCCACTTGCCCGCCAGTCTGACGCTGAGTTTTACCGGGTTTTCGCAGCGTGGTGGCGGTACCGCCCACCACTCGGATGGTTGTGGCATTGCCTTCTTTGAGAGCAATGGCGAAACACCTGGCAAGGGTGTGCGCTTCTTTGTTGATAAAGAAGGCGCTGCCACCTCTCCCATCGCCAAAATGCTGTGCAACTACCCGATCAAGAGCCATAACGTCATTGCCCATGTGCGCAAGGCCACCGTGGGCGCCGTCACGCTGGAAAACTGCCACCCGTTTGTGCGCGAGTTGTGGGGTCGCTACTGGGTCTTTGCCCACAATGGCGACCTGAAAAACTATGCCCCCGCGTTGCACGGCAGTTTCAGGCCGGTCGGCAACACCGACAGTGAATTGGCTTTTTGCTGGCTGCTGCAAGAGCTCGCCAAGTCGCATGCCGGGGTTCCAAGCGTTGAAGAACTGACGTTTACGCTGGCCGAACTGGTGCCGCAAATCGCCAAGCATGGTACTTTCAACTTTTTGCTGAGTAACGGGCAGGCCTTATGGACGCATGCCAGCACCAAGCTGTATTACGTGCTGCGCCAGCACCCCTTTAAGCGGGTCCATCTCAAGGATGACGATGTGAACGTTGATCTGGCCGGTCTCAACAGTCCGCAGGACCGCTTGGCCATTGTGGTGACCGAACCACTCACCACGGATGAAGATTGGATTGCCATGGCACCTGGCGAATTGATTGTGTTCGTGGACGGCGCAATCGCGCCATGCAACCATTCAAGATGCAGCCCTGCCTGTCAGTTCTTGACGGCTTGCTCAAGTGCATCCACAAACATGGCCGCCACATCAAACCCGGTTTGAGCAAAAATTTCCTGAAAGCAGGTTGGACTGGTGACGTTGATTTCGGTCAGGCACTCGCCAATCACATCCAGCCCCACCAGTAACAGACCCCGGCTAAAGAGAATCGGTCCCAATGACTCGGCAATGAAGCGGTCGCGCGCGCTCAAGGGCTGCGCCACGCCTTTGCCGCCGGCCGCCAGATTGCCGCGCACTTCACCCCCCTGCGGGATACGGGCCAGGCTGAAGGGCACTGGCTTGCCGCCAATGACGAGCACGCGCTTGTCGCCGGCCACGATCTCGGGCAGGAACTTCTGCACCATCAGGCTCTGCGCGCCATGGCGGTTCAGCGTCTCGGTGATGGAGCCCAGGTTCAAGCCGTCCGGCCCGACGCGGAAGATGCCCATGCCGCCCATGCCGTCGAGCGGCTTGAGGATGATGTCCTGGTGCTCGGCGTGGAAGCGCTTGATGTCGGCCTCGTCCCGCGTCACGAGCGTGGGACCGATGAACTGCGGGAACTCCATGATGGCCAGCTTTTCCGGATGATCGCGCAGCGCGCCAGGCTTGTTAAAGACTCTGGCGCCTTCGCGCTCGGCCTGCTCCAGCATGTGCGTCGCGTAGAAAAACTCGGAATCAAAGGGCGGGTCCTTGCGCATCAGGATGGCGTCGAAGTCCTTCAGCGCCACGCCCCGCGCCTGCTTGACCTCGAACCACGCATCAGGCTGTCCGGTGAGTGCGATGTCCCGCACATGCGCCGTGACCAACGCCCCGCGCTGCCACATCACATCCTGCGGCTCGCAGGCGGCCACGCTGTGACCGCGCTTTTGCGCCTCGCGCATCATGGCGAAAGTGGTGTCCTTGTAAATCTTGAATGAATCAAGTGGGTCGGTCACAAAAAGAAGCTTCATATCTCGACCTTGGAGCCCAGTTCCACCACCGCGTTATTGGGCAGGTTCAGAAAATTTGCGGCGCCGCTGGCGTTGTGGTGCATCTGCGCAAACAGCTTCTCGCGCCAGTGTGCCATGCCGCTGCCGATGGTCGGGACGATGATGTCGCGTGAAAGGAAGTAGCTGGTGGTCATCGGGTCGAGGTCACAGCCGCGGCCCTTGATGAGTTGTAGCGCCTTCGGCAGGTCGGGGTCGCCTTTGAAACCATAGTTCACGATCACCTGCCAGCAATTGTGGCCCAGCGACTCGACCTCCAGGCGTTTGGCCATGCTGATCCAGGGGACCTCGTGGTTGCGCACCGTCACAAACAGGTTGTTGGCGTGCAGCACCTTGTTGTGCTTGAGGTTGTGCAGCATGGCATTGGGTACCGTACCAGGCTCGGCGGTGAGGAATACCGCCGTGCCGTCCACCCGCACTGGCGGCGTCACAAACACAGCTTCCAGAAAGCTGTTCAAGTCGATTGAGTCGGTGCGCAGTTTTTCGTTGAGCAAGCGTCGACCGTCTTTCCAGGTGGTCATGATCACGTATAGTCCGAGAGCCATCGCCAACGGGAACCAGCCGCCTTGCACGATCTTCAGGGAGTTGGAAGCAAAGAATGCAAGGTCCACGGTGACAAAGAACGCAGTGGCTGCAATGCACAGTGACAATGGGTAAGCCCATTTATAACGCAGTACGTAAAAGGTGAGCAGCGTAGTGATCACCATCACTAGGCTGACCGAAATGCCATAGGCCGCAGCCAAAGCAGAAGAGGAGCCAAACAGGGTGACCGCGGCGATAACGCCCGCCAACAAGAGCCAGTTCACCGCCGGTATGTAAATTTGCCCGGTGTCGCGGATCGATGTATGCAGGATCGACAGGCGTGGCAGGAAACCGAGCTGAATGGTCTGCTTGGTTGCCGAATAGGCTCCGGAAATCAATGCCTGTGATGCAATCACGGCTGCTGCGGTGGCCAGCACCACCATGGGAATCATGGCCCAGTCTGGCGTCATCAGATAAAAAGGATTTGCTGCCGCCTTCGGGTTGGCCAGCACCAGCGCACCCTGACCAAAATAATTCAACAACAAACAGGGCATCACCAAGCTAAACCAGGCAATTCGAATCGGGGTTTTGCCAAAGTGCACCATTTCTGCATATAAGGCCTCGGCTCCTGTAACACATAGAAAGACTGCGCCGAGGGTAACAA
>JADGRK010000252.1 GCA_017880985.1 Rhodoferax sp.
GTTGGTACTTGGCAGGGTCCATGAAAAGTACCAACAAATCATTGAGTTTCAATGATACCGTGTGAATCCCTATAGGGCAAACAAAACCCGCTGTAGCTATAGACTAAGCGGGTTTTGAGACTTTATGACGCCTTGTGAAGCTATCACTTGGTACCACCGACGGGAATCGAACCCATATCTAGCGCTTAGGAGGCGCTCGTTCTATCCATTGAACTACGGCGGTGTGAGCCCCGATTCTATTTGCTCAGCAGCCGCATCGTGTCTTCCAGCCCTTTAAGCGTGAGCGGGAACATGCGTTGACTCATGATCTGCTGCACCACACCGATGCTCTGACGATACTGCCAGACGCCTTGCGGCTCGGGGTTGATCCAGGCAAATTTCGGGAAGGTGCTGGTGAGTCGCCCCAGCCATTCAACGCCTGGCTCTTCGTTGTTGTATTCAACGCTGCCACCAGGCTGCAAAATCTCATACGGGCTCATGGTGGCATCACCGATGAAGATCAGCTTGTAGTCGCGGTTGTATTTGCGGATGATGTCCCAGGTGGGGAATTTTTCGGCAAAGCGGCGCCGGTTGTTCTTCCACATGAAGTCATAGACGCAGTTGTGAAAATAATAAAACTCAAGGTGTTTGAATTCGGCCTTGGCCGCTGAAAACATCTCTTCGACGCGGGCGATGTGCTCGTCCATGGTGCCACCCACGTCCATCAGCAACAGCACTTTCACGTTGTTGTGGCGCTCGGGCACCATCTTGATGTCCAGCCAGCCGGCATTGGCGGCAGTGGCGCGAATGGTGTCGGGCAGGTCGAGTTCTTCAATGTGGCCTTCACGCGCAAATTTGCGCAGGCGGCGCAGCGCCACCTTGATGTTGCGCGTGCCCAGCTCCTGTGTGTCGTCGTAGTCTTTGTAAGCGCGCTGGTCCCACACCTTGACGGCGCTCTTGTTCTTGCCTGCCCCACCAATGCGAATACCTTGCGGGTTGTAGCCGCCGTGGCCAAACGGGCTGGTGCCCCCCGTGCCGATCCATTTGGAGCCGCCTTCGTGGCGCTCCTTTTGCTCTTCCAGACGTTTCTTGAGCGTCTCCATCAGCTCGTTCCAGCCCATTTTTTCAATCGCGGCTTTTTCCTCGGGGCTGAGGTTGCGTTCCAGCGTCTGGCGCAGCCAGTCCAGCGGCACATCCTTGGTGAAATCCGTCACCAATTCGATGCCTTTGAAGTAGGACGCGAAGGCGCGGTCAAACTTGTCGTAGTGTTTTTCATCCTTGACCAGCGCGGCACGACTGAGGTAATAAAAGTCGTCAATCTTGTAGCCATTAGGCTCGGTATCTTCGTCAGACTGCGGCGTTTTGGGGCCGACCACACCGAGCTTGAGCGCTTCCAGCAGCGTCAGGAATTCCTTGACCGAGACTGGAAGTTTGGCCGCACGCAGGGTGTAGAAGAAGTCAATCAGCATGGTGTCCTCCTGTTGCTTGTGAGACAGACCGTGGCCGCGAAGCTGCAAGCGCTGTCCTCAACTGACTAGCGCCCACGTGGCTTATCCAGCAAATACAGCAACTGGGCCTTGGCTTCCGGCCATTCGCCGCTGCGCATGCTGTACATCACGGTGTCCCGAATGGTGCCATCCCGTCGCAGCGCATGGCCTCTGATCACGCCGTCTTTTCTGGCGCCCAGGCGCTCAATCGCGGCTTGCGACGCAAAGTTGAAGTTGTCGGTACGCCAGCCCACCACGTGACAGCCCAGCGTCTCAAAGGCGTGCGTCATCATGAGCAGCTTGGCGACTGAGTTGACATGGGTACGCTGGCTACTTTTGGCATACCAGGTCCAGCCGATTTCCACCCGCCGTATGGCAGCAACGATGTCATGGTAGCTGGTGCAGCCCAGCACCGCAGCGGTGGCAGCGTCGGTCACAGCAAAAGCAAAGCGGTTGCCGGCTTCACGCATGGCCAATGCCGCCTCAATGTAAGCGCGGGTTTGCTCCGGCTCGGGCACCGAGGTGATGCGCAGGCGCCAGAGTTCGCCGTCAAGCGCTGCGGCGCGCAGCCCGCTTTCGTGGCTCAAAGCCAGCGGCACCAACTCAACGCCACGGGCGCTCAGGGTAACCGGTTCAACAAAGGACATGTTCGGTCTTTCCCAGTGATCAATATCGGGGCAGTGGTTCAGCGGTTATGCCGCTGCATGAACACCAGCTTTTCAAACAAACTGACATCCTGCTCGTTTTTCAGCAGGGCGCCCACCAGCGGCGGCACCGCCACTTTGTCCTCCTGGGTTTGCAGCACTGAAAGCGGAATATCTTCGGCCAGCAGCAATTTAAGCCAGTCCAGCAGCTCGCTGGTAGAGGGCTTTTTCTTCAGGCCAGGCAAGCTGCGCACATCGTAAAAGGTTTTCATGGCGGCACTCAGCAGCTCGGCCTTGAGCCCGGGAAAGTGCACATCCACAATTTGTTTCATGGTGGTGGCATCAGGGAACTTGATGTAGTGAAAAAAGCAGCGACGCAAAAAGGCGTCAGGCAGCTCTTTTTCGTTGTTGGAGGTAATGAACACCAGCGGCCGGTTGACAGCCCGGATCAGTTCACGCGTCTCATAACAGTAGAACTCCATGCGATCAATTTCACGCAGCAAGTCATTGGGAAACTCAATGTCGGCCTTGTCGATTTCATCAATCAGCAGCGCTACCGGCTGCTCGGCCGTAAAAGCCTGCCACAACACCCCCTTGACGATGTAGTTGTGAATATTTTTGACACGCTCGCCACCGTCCACGTCGGCCAGTTGCGAATCGCGCAGGCGGCTCACTGCGTCATATTCATACAGGCCCTGCTGGGCCTTGGTAGTGGACTTGATGTGCCACTGCAGCAGCGGCATGCCCAGTGCGCCAGCGACTTCTTCGGCCAACATGGTCTTGCCGGTGCCGGGCTCGCCCTTGACCAGCAGAGGGCGCTGGAGGGTGATGGCTGCGTTCACAGACAGCATCAAATCGGGGGTGGCGACGTAGTTTTGGGTTCCGTTGAATTTCATGGTTCTGGCTTGATTAGGGGGATGCGTTACGGGGGTCAGGCAAAAAATTGTTGGTCTATATAATCTTCGCTTGATCTATCTCAAACACTGGTTGATTGTCTTCGCAAAATGTATAAATTCCTGACGTCAATGTCTGTCCTGATTGTCGCTTGTGCGACGGCCTGCTCTGCGATTGCGCAGGATCTCAAGGGTGACGCAAAAGCCGGAGAGAAAAAAATCACCTTGTGTATTGGCTGCCACGGCATCAAAGGCTATCAAGCCAGTTTTCCGGAGGTTTACAAAGTACCGATGATTGCAGGCCAAACTGCCAGCTACATTGCATCGGCGCTCTCGGCCTACAAGAAAGGCGAACGCAAACACCCCACCATGCGCGGCATTGCCGCCGGTCTGAGCGAGCAGGACATGGCTGATGTAGCCGTCTATTACGAAGCCCAGGGCCGGACGCAAAACGCGCCCGTACTCGGCAAGGCGGCTGATGGCAACGCACAGGCGGTCGAGCTGGTGAAAAAAGGCGCTTGCGTGTCCTGCCATGGCGAGAGTTTCAGCAAACCGATTGCACCGAACTATCCCAGGATTGCAGGCCAACATGCTGACTACCTGTTTGTGGCGCTCAAATCCTACAAGACCGAAGGCCACTCCACCTGGGGCCGTAGCAACCCCATCATGGGCGGTGTGGCCAAGCAGTTCTCGCTGGCAGAACTCAAGGAGCTGGCCAATTACGTGAGCTCGCTGCCGGGCGAGCTCAAGACCGTGCCGCAGAGCAAATTCCGCTGATTCAGTCCCGTGTGGCGCGCTGCTGCACGCACGCGATGTAGGCCGCTCCGTCCGGCGCGCGACCGGCACGCTGGCTTTCCCAGATCATCCGGCCCAGACACTCCATCACCTCGTGGTGCGCCAAATGCAGCGAATCACGGCGGTGCGTCAGCAGCTCAACCGCCTGGCGAATGCCGCGCGGCTGGTCAATACTGCACTGCTCGCTGATGGACAGATGCATGGATAAATGCAGGAATGGGTTGCTCTTGCCAGCTTCTGCCTGCGGCATCGCCAGCAATGCAGCGTCGATGTCGGCCACATCGGTGTGGTATTCCGGGTGCTCGTCCAGCCACAAGCTTGCTATTGTTTCTATAGCTTCAAGTGATTGTCCAGCCTTGGCTTTGGCGTAAACAGAGCAAAAAAATTGGCGAACGTCGGTTTGCGAAGGTGAAAACATGATGGGCCATATTGTCGCGCCCTGTCGCCCACAATGCAGGCAACAGGGCTGGCCCCCAGCGAAAATGCTGTTTTTAAAACCCAACCAGTTAGAGGTATGCCATGAACCAAGCTTATGTCTGTGATGCCATTCGCACCCCCTTCGGTCGCTACGGCGGCGCTTTAAGCAGCGTGCGCACCGATGACCTGGGCGCCATTCCGCTCAAGGCGCTGATGGCGCGCAACCCGCAGGTGGATTGGGCCGCAGTGACCGATGTGCTCTATGGCTGCGCCAACCAGGCGGGTGAAGACAATCGCAACGTGGCCCACATGATTTC
>JADGRK010000253.1 GCA_017880985.1 Rhodoferax sp.
GCCAGCGCTTACCGCGAGATGCGCCGGGTGCAACACCGTGCGCGGCTCAACGAAGACCCGACCGACGTCTTAATGCCAGCCTTGCAGGAACAGCGCGACGCAATACTGGTACTGTGGAAAACGGTGTTTGGCGCAGCCCCTGGCTGAGTCAGATTGGTCTTTGCGCACTGGAAATCACGCATCTTTTTGATGCACGTCAAGCTTTTTAGGTAACAAGTTGCCGCCGCGAAAAAGTTATCAAAAACACTACATTTAGTGGTTAACATGTTGATCATCACTACCTATAGCGCTTCGAGGGGACATCAAGTTGAAACTACAAACGACACCCGTTTTCAGCCACATCATCAAACGTGACGGCGGCATCAAGCCCTTTGACGCTGCCAAAATCGCCCAGGCGCTGGAACGCGCGGCGCAGGTCAGCGGCGAATTTGATGCCGCTGAGGCGCAGCGACTGACCCACTATCTGGTTTGCCCGAAGATCAAAGTGCAGGGGCACGTCACGCCGCATATTGAGCAAATTCAGGACGCGGTCGAGTCCGCCCTGTTTGACGCCGGTTACCCCAAGACCCTGCGCGCCTACATCGTTTATCGCGAGCAGCATCACAAGTTGCGCAACGACCGCAAAACCCTGGTGGATGTCGAAGCGAGCATGAACGAATACCTGCAGCAGCTCGACTGGCGCGTCAATGCCAACGCCAATCAGGGCTACTCACTCGGTGGCCTGATCCTCAATGTATCCGGCAAGGTGATTGCCAATTACTGGCTCAACCACGTCTATCCGCCGGAAGTCGGCGCGGCGCACCGCAGTGCCGCCCTGCACATCCACGACCTGGACATGCTGGCCGGCTATTGCGCCGGCTGGTCACTGCGCACGCTGCTCAATGAAGGCCTGAACGGCGTGCCCGGCAAGGTCGAGTCCGGTCCACCCAGGCACCTGTCCAGCGCGGTCGGGCAGATCGTCAACTTTCTGGGCACCCTGCAAAACGAATGGGCCGGGGCGCAAGCCTTCAGCTCGTTTGACACCTACATGGCGCCCTACATCCGACAAGATGCGCTGAGCTACCACGATGTGCGTCAGTGCCTGCAGGAACTGATCTACAACCTCAATGTGCCCTCACGCTGGGGCACCCAAACGCCGTTTACCAACCTGACCTTTGACTGGGTCTGCCCGGAAGACCTGCGCCCGCAAGTGCCGGTGATTGCAGGTCAGGAGGTGGCCTTCACCTACGGCGATCTGCAAGCTGAGATGGACATGGTGAACCGCGCCTACATCGAGGTGATGATGGCCGGTGACGCCAAGGGCCGCGTCTTTACCTTCCCGATTCCGACCTACAACATCACCGAAGACTTTGACTGGTACAGCCCGAACGCCGAGGCGCTGTTCGAGATGACGGCCAAATACGGTCTGCCGTACTTCCAGAATTTCATCAATTCGGAGCTCAAGCCGAACATGATCCGCTCCATGTGCTGCCGCCTGCAGCTCGACTTGCGCGAGTTGCTCAAACGCGGCAACGGGCTGTTCGGCTCGGCCGAACAAACTGGCTCGCTGGGTGTGGTCACCATCAACTGCGCCCGCCTGGGGTATTTGCACCCCGGCGACGAGGCCGCCATGCTGCTGGCGCTCGACGCGCTGCTGGAGCTGGGCCGCGACAGCCTGGAAATCAAACGCAAAGTCATCCAGCGCCACATGGACAACGGCCTGTTCCCCTACACCAAGCGCTACCTGGGCACGCTACGCAACCACTTCTCCACGCTGGGAGTGAACGGCATCAACGAGATGATCCGCAACTTCACCCGGGGTCGGGAAGACATCAGCAGCGAGTGGGGCCATGCCTTTGCGATTCGCCTGCTGGACCATGTGCGCGCCCGGATGCTGGAATTTCAGGATCAGACCGGCCACATGTACAACCTGGAAGCGACCCCGGCGGAGGGCACCACCTACCGCTTTGCCAAGGAAGACGCCAAGCGGTTCCCCGATATTTTGCAGGCGGGCACCAAAGACATGCCCTACTACACCAACTCCAGCCAGCTGCCGGTGGGCTACACCGACGACCCGTTCGAGGCGCTGGAGCTGCAAGACGATCTGCAACGCAAGTACACCGGCGGCACCGTGCTGCACCTTTACATGAACGAGCCTCTGTCCAGCGCGGAGGCCTGCCGCCAGCTGGTCAAGCGCGCGCTGTCGCGCTTCTCGCTGCCCTATATCACCGTGACGCCGACCTTCTCGATCTGCCCCAAACATGGTTACCTGGGTGGGCGCCACGATTTTTGCCCCAAATGCGATATCGAGATCATTGCGGGAAAGACCGCAGCTACACGAAGTGAGCAAGCTCTGTCCCCAACCGACTAAGAATTGCGGCAAAGACCGCAGCGACACGAAGCGAGCTAGCTCTGTCCACAACTGATTAAGGAGACCCCAAAATGACCGATCTGAGCGAACAACAATTCATGGCCCCCCAAGCCGTCATCCTGCGCGACGAAGAACGCCAGCGCTGTGAAGTGTGGACCCGCGTCATGGGCTACCACCGCCCGATGTCGTCGTTTAACACCGGCAAAAAGGGCGAGTTCCATGAGCGCACTTACTTTGACGAACGCTGCTGCGACCAAAGCAAACCCAGCGCCTGATCGGGTCGGTGCGTTGGCGGCCGGTGCGCCGGAAGGCTCCCTCAAGGTAGGCGGCGTGACGCCGTTCAGTGCCACCGACTATCCCGGCAAACTCGCTGCCGTGGTTTTTGTCCAGGGTTGCCCCTGGCGCTGCGGCTACTGCCACAACCCGCATTTGCAGACCCGCACCAGCACCAGCCCAGTGGCGTGGGCCGACGTGCTTTTGCGCTTGCGACATCGCGTCGGGCTGATTGATGCGGTAGTGTTCAGTGGCGGCGAGCCCACCATCGATCCGGCACTGGCAGACGCCATGCGTGAGGTCCGCGCGCTGGGCTTTGGTGTCGGACTGCACAGCGCCGGCATCTACCCGCGGCGTCTGGTCGAAGTACTGCCGCTGGTCGATTGGGTCGGCCTGGACGTGAAGGCACCGTGGCTGAACTACGACGCCATCACCGGCATGGTTGACAGCGCCCGTCACGCACGCTCCAGCGCCGAAGCCGTGCTGGCCAGCGGCGTGATGCATGAGTTTCGTACCACGATACATCCCGGCCTGCACACCGAACCAGACATCCTGGGGCTGGCGCGAACCTTGAGCACCATGGGCGTGCGCCACTACGCCTTGCAGGTGTTTCGCGCTACCGGATGTGGTGATGACCAACTCAACGCCATGTCAACCGTCGGCTACCCTGACGCTGGGCTGCTGGCCCAAGTGGCAAGCCTGTTTGAGACCTTCACTTTGCGGCACGCCTGAGCTGGATTGACACGCCACAGAAGTGGTGGACCGAAGGAGGATCGAACTCCTGACCTCTGCATTGCGAACGCAGCGCTCTCCCATCTGAGCTACCGGCCCGACGATTAATCGTCTGAGGCGCAAAGCTTAACCGATTTTGGATCGCTTCAAATTCAGCCTGGCCGGGCTGAGCATTGCTGCGTTCAGCCCGTAGCCTGCGATGCGCTCGGGCAGAGGCAGGCCGCGCACCAGGGCAGCGCAGGCTTCTCCCATGGCGGCCGAGGTTTGAATGCCGTAGCCGCCTTGCGCTGCAACCCAGAAAAAGCCAGGCACCTCGGTGTCGAAACCGCCCACCAGGTCGCCATCCGCCACAAACGAACGCAGGCCAGCCCAGGCGCGAGTCGGACGTCGAATGCTCAGGGTGGTCATCTCCTCAATCCGGTAAATGGCCAGCGCGATATCCATTTCCTCGGGCTGGACGTCCTGCGGCGCGACCGGGTCGGCATTGGCGGGAGAACCCAGCAGTCGGCCGGCATCGGGCTTGATATACCAGTCCGCGCCGACACCGATTGCCATCGGCCAGTTCGCGGTGACCACGCCCTCAGGTGCTGGGAATATAAGAGCCGAGCGTCTGCGCGGCTGCAGCCCGATCGGAGCCACACTGGCAAGTGCCGCCACCACGTCGGCCCAGGCGCCAGCGGCATTAAGCACCACAGGCGCCTCGTAGTTGACCCCGCAGGCCTGTACCTGCCACCGGTCGGCCGAGCGCTTCAGCGCGGTCACTTCGGCATTGCACAGAACAGCACCACCGGCGTGGCGCAGGCCGCGCAGATATCCCTGGTGCAGCGCATCCACATCCATATCAGCCGCATCGGGCTCAAACACTGCGCCCAGCACCCGTTCAGGGCGCAATACCGGCACCAGCGCGCAGGCACCTGCGCGGTCGAGCAATTGGGCGCGTGGCGTGATGGCGCGCAGCACCTGCCAATGCTCAGCCAGCAAGGCCTCTTGCCCCGGTGCAGCCACCATCAAGGCACCACGGGCAGAGAGCAGCGGGTGTTCGCAGAAGCCGGTCGGCGGCGCTTGCAGAAAGGCGCGGCTGGCCATCGTGAGCGCGCGCACCTGGGGCGTGCCGTAGCTTTCCATGAACAGCGCGGCCGAGCGCCCGGTGCTGATGGTGAGCCCGGCTG
>JADGRK010000254.1 GCA_017880985.1 Rhodoferax sp.
CAATCAGGGTGACTGCGGGCGCAACCACTGGGGTCGCAGCCAGCGCGGCCTCGGCGCGCAAGGTCTGCAGGGCGGTCAGGCAGTAATGTGCAAACCACAAGGATGACAGCGCAAATATCAGCGTGTAAATCCAGATGACGATCGGTGCCAAAAACACAAAGGCGGCGGCAAACAGGGCACCAGAGGCCCAAAGCAGACTTGGTGCCGCCCCCAGGTAACCGCAAAATACCCCGATCCCCAACAGCCAGCCCTTATGACGTCGAAAAATCTCGCGCCGCTCTTCTGCGCTGGCATGTTCGGCCAGTGCGTCAAACGCCATGACGCGATAAGTGAGCCAACCCCAGATCAGCGGCGGTAGCACCAGAATCAAGGGCGGCACCAGCCACAAGGGGATTGAAATCAGCAGGGCAATTATGGCCAGCAAGGTTGACCCGAGCGACCACAACAGGCTCAAAAATATCGATCCGCCGTGCTTGCGCTCAAGCTCGGGGAAGCGCCGCTGCGCCACCAAGCGGGTCAGGGCCGGGGTCATTAAAACTGCCACCGTCAGCAGAGACAGCACCACGATCACCGGTGTCACGGCAAAAATCACAAGCAAAGGTGCCAGCATCAGCTTGAGGCTGCCGGCTCCCATGCCTTGCAGCCAGTCCCACACATTGTTGATGATGGACGAAGCCTCCAATGCGCCGCGCACCCATTCCAGCGTGCTATCCCAGAAGTAATAGCCCAGCCCCAGCGCCAGCGCGACCATCAAGACCAGCGGCAAAAAAGACAAGACGATGACACGCGGGCGCAGGCAATACGCCAGCGCGCGCCAGAAGGAATCAATCAGCAGGTTCATTTGATAAGCATAACCGGAGCGGATATTAGGTACCAGCGAGGCTGGCCAGATCGGCCTGACTCAGCCAGCGCCACTGCCCGGGTGCCAAATCGTCGGGCAGCGACAAGCCACCGATTTGCGAACGGTGCAGAGCTTCAACCCGGTTGCTGACCGCCGCCAGCATGCGCTTGACCTGGTGGTACTTGCCCTCGGTCAGGGTCAGGCGCAGGTGGTGGCTTGATACCGCCTCGCAGGCGGCCGCTCGTACCGGCTTGGGGTCATCGTCCAGCACCACACCAGCCAGCAGCTGGTTGACCTGGGCCGCGTCGAGCGGGTGCTTGACGGTGACCTCATACACCTTGGGCACATGGTGGCGCGGCGAACTCATGCGGTGGATGAACTTGCCGTCGTCGGTGAGCAGCAGCAGTCCGCTGGTGTCCTGGTCAAGCCGGCCGACCGCCTGCACGCCTTGCAGGGCGCCTTTTTGCGGCCGCAGGCGCAGCGGTGAGGGCAACAGCGTGTAAATGCTGGGGTAGGTCGAGGGCTTTTGTGAGCACTCGGTGGCGACCGGCTTGTGCAGCATTACATAGGCTTTTTCATGGTAGGTCCAGTCCACACCCTGAACCCTGAAACGCAACCCATCCGCTACAAATTCAGTAGCTGCTTGTGCACATGTAACGGGGGCTATAGCCTGATTTGACTCATAAACCTGAACCAGACCCTGCTGGATCAAGCCAGCACAGACGCGCCGGGTTCCAAAGCCCTGGGAGTAGAGAATGTCTTGCAACTGCATCCGCAGAGTATCGCAAAGATAGGATTGTTCGGCTTGTCATTGCGAATTCAACAGATCGCCTGGTAATAGAGGTTCTGCGGATGGTTCGTCTGGGCAAAAAAGAACCACCGCTCGGCGAGCAGCCCAATGTACTGGACGGCGAAGGCGAACGGCGGTGCGGCGGGCGAATCGATCCAAAGACCGGCCACCAGAAGCAGGATGGGAGCTACGAAAACAGTTGCGAGAAAGCCCCATTTGACTGAGCGCAATGTGGACAGTGACCTGCCGTGGAAGAATTCCCGGGTGTTGAACGAGCCTCCCAGAAATCCTGTCGATTTCTGGACGATTCGCGGATGTTTGATGCCAATGGCGGTTTGCAGCGTTGATTTCGGGCGCAGGCGACTGTTTCGAATCAGCGAGGCGCCACGGCTTGCAAACGCAAGCAGCGTGATGATCAGGGCCCAGCCGGCGTAAAAGCCTTTCAGTTCCGGTGCGTTGGTGGTGGCGAAGGCTGCCGCGAGTGTGAAGCCGGAAGCACCGCCCAGCAGAATGTAGTTGATCACCGTTAACGGGCTGTGCCATTCGCGCAGGAATGGCAGGCAGGCGTAAATCATCGCGGTGCTGATGAACAACGCAAATGCGAGAACGGTTCCCAGGATGCCTAGAACGACGGTGGCGTCGATCACAACGCCATCCGGCAGGGTGGCCACGGTCGGTTTCCAACCGGTGGAATGGGCTATGCCGTAGAGCAGCACCACAGCCATGAACGCTGGCAGCAGGATGACCTCACGTGACAGCCACGATGTGCGCCACATGGCGGCTGAGCGCCAGGCGCGCTCGGGACGCCCAAGGTGTAAAAACGAACTGGCCAGCCCCAGCGCGCTGAGGGTGAGCACCAAAAGCGCGCCGACGGCGTAGAACGACTGGCTGTCCTGCGCCGGCAGGAGATTGAAAAGCGCGTATGACTGCGCTGTGAACAGCGCAAGAAACAGCCCTTGCGCAGCGCCGATCAAGGTGGTGAGGAAAATAACTGAGAAGGCGGGTTTCATGATGGTCTGTGCCTACCAGGATGTCATATCGTCGAGCGAGGGTTCGGATTTCGCCGGCTTGGGCAGCAGCCCGTCGATCTTCAATGGGTTGTCGGTACGGGTGAGTTCGTCCGCGTGGATGCGCATCGCCGTCCTGCGCCGCGGCAGGTAGTGGTTCGAAGGATGGGTGCCCCATTCCGGCATCAGCGTGTAGCCGGCGTTCTCACGGATCGCCGTCGAGACGACTGAGTCGGGATCGTGGATGTCCCCGAACAAGCGCGCACTGGTCGGGCAGGCCAGAACACATGCCGGTTTGCGTTCGCGTTCGGGCAGCGCGGCATCATGAATCCGGTCCACGCACAGCGTGCACTTGGTCATCACCTTGCGCTTCTCGTCGAGTTCGCGCACGCCATAGGGGCAGGCCCATGCGCAGTACTTGCAGCCGATGCATTTGTCGGAGTCGACCAGCACGATGCCGTCTTCAGCGCGCTTGTAGCTGGCGCCCGTCGGGCATACCGGCACGCATGGCGGATCCTCGCAATGAAGACAGGATTTTGGAAAATGCACGGTCTGCGTGTTCGGATATTCGCCCACTTCGAACGTTTGAACGCGATTGAAAAACGTGCCGGTCGGGTCGGCATCGTAGGGATTGAAGTCGGCCAGTGGCCCGGCCGCGCCAGACGTGTTCCATTGTTTGCAGCTTGTCACGCAGGCGTGACAGCCGACACAGACGTTGAGGTCGATGACCAACGCGAGTTGTGTCACAGCGAACGCTTCTTGTTTTCGAGTTGGGTCATGATTTCTTCCACTCCCCCCGACCGGCAAAAAAGGCCTGCCAGCGCGGCAGTGTCGCCGCAGTGCCGGGGGCGGCCGGCACTGGCGTGAACTGCGGCCAGGAGGTCTTTGGCTCGGCGGCATCGGCTTTGTAGATCCGGACCCGTACGTCGTACCAGGCTGCCTGGCCCGTGACCGGATCAGAATTGGACATGCTTCCTTCGCCGGGTCTGCCCGGCAGTTCCTCGCTGATCAGGTGATTGAGCAGGAAGCCGCGCTGCGATTCGTTGGCGCCGGGCGCGAGATGCCAGGCGCCAGCGGCCTTGCCGATGGCGTTCCAGGTCCAGACCGTGCCAGGCTCGACCGCTTCGGAATAGCTGGCCGTGCAGCGCACCTTGCCCCATTCCGATTCCACCCACATCCAGCCGCCGTCTTCGATCCCGGCGGAGCGGGCGGCGCGCGGATTGACAAACAGGTGGTTGTGCGCGTGAATCTGGCGCAGCCAGGCGTTTTGTGAATCCCACGAGTGGTACATCGCCATCGGTCGCTGGGTCACCGCGTTGAGTGGATATTTGACGAGATCGGATTGCTGTGCTTCCAGCGGCTCGTAGTAGAACGGCAAGGGGTCGAAATAGGTTTCGATGCGCTTTTTCAGATGGTCTGGCGGTTTGCGCGACATACCCTTGCCCTGCGCTGCCAAACGGAACTTTTGCAGCACTTCCGAGTACAGGTGAATCAGGATCGGCTCAGCGTAGCGCTGGATCCGGTTGCGTTGCGACCATTCGAGGTAGCCCTGGTTCCAGTTGCGCATGTACTGGTAAGAGGCGGGAAGCTTGTACTGGTAAACGCAGTTGTTCTGTGCGTACATCTCCCACTGGCGCGGATTGGGCTCGCCGCGCATGAATTTCTCGCCACCCTTGCCGCGCCAGCCTGCCAGAAAGCCGATACCCGAACCGGGTTCAGTTTCATAGTTGGTGATGAAATCGGGGTAGTCGCGGAACTTGCGTTCGCCATCCGGGCGCACGAAGGCCGGAAATTTCAGGCGACCCGCGAGTTCGATCAGCACTTCCTGGAACGGTTTGCACTGGCCCCTGGGCGGCACAACCGG
>JADGRK010000255.1 GCA_017880985.1 Rhodoferax sp.
GCTAAATGTGTTTGGAGTTGTCCTATTGGCGACGACCTCGGGTTGTGTCGGTGCGCCATGGCAGCTTGAACCCGTTGTAATTGCCCCGCAGCCTGTCTACGTAGCGCCCAATTATGCGTCCCCCGGAATTGGTTGGGCTTGGGTGTTCCATCCAACTCATGGTTGGGGTTGGCACCACGCTGAACATGGATGGGATAGAGGATGGCGATAAAAAACTGTTGCTAAAGCAGCGCGCTCAATTCGTGGGGCATAGGGCAGTGAGCAACAGGGTCTAGAAAATGACGTTCATCAGGCGATGAACGTACTGAGGCTGGTCTTTCTTCGAACGTCTTGACTTGTTCAGCGTTTGGCGCGTATACGTGCCACTTCAAGTCGCGCAACTGAACTGGGATGGAGAGACGAAGAAAGGTCAACGCTTGGCATGTCAGCTGTTTTTGAGAGGACCCAAATGCATGCGGGTGGGAAATTGGCGAATATCCACTTTACTTGCTGCCACTTGAAACCTGAAGGCACTGAAAATGGAAGGCCCAAGCCGTAGGTGTACTGAATAAGCTGAGACCCCGGTGATGCTTCCAGGAACGCCAGCAGGCTTTGAATTGTCAAGTGCTTGATGGCAGGAGGCAGGGACCGAAAAGGCAAGCTTGAAACTACCGCCACCGACCCGTCTTGCCGATAGTTGTCGAGGGCAAGGTGCGCTGCCGACTGCAAAACCCTCAAATTCGGATACTTCTTTATCAACGAAGCAGCCAGTTTCTTTTGCAGTTCAACAACTTGAAGCTTCTCAGCTGTTACAACTTTGGAGAGGGCCTGTGTCACGGCACCAGTGCCTGCGCCAAGTTCAAGGACATGGTCGGAGTTTTTTGCCAAATGGGCGAGCTCGCGCGCCAGACGAGCAGAGGAAGGAACCAGGGCACCGATGGTGCGCGGGTCCTTGAGCAGGCAAATGAAGAACGTAAAGAGCATTGCGAAGATGGCAGAACTATTCAATCAGAATCAGGGGCAAGACGGGCCGTCTGAAACTTTGCGCTGGTGACGTGACGCCAACAATTCTAAATGTATCGGCGATGCCATCGAAGTGTCCGTGCGATAACGCTCACAGCGGGCTTGATTCCCGGGGTTTGGCGGCAGGTCTTTATCACACCATTCGCAGCTGGGTCCGAGTTCAAGCATGGTCATGTACCCCGCAATCACCTGGTCCAAGAGCGCGCTGGGGCCTTGAAGCAGGGTCCGCGTTGCTCCGGTTAGTGTTTTTCGCTTGCGCCAGTCAACCCATTTCAATGAGTCTTGCCATATGATCATGGCATTCAGAGCATTTGCCGACAAGCAACAGGTCGCGCGCTTTGACGACCCCCGTGAAACTTCAACTTTTACCCAAATAACTACCCGAGAAACATCATGGCTGCCATTAATTTCAAACGCCAGATTCAGGACACGGTTGAACACGCGATCGAGCGCGTCACCAAGGCGCTGGAGGACGAGGGCTTCGGCATTCTCTCGCGCATCGACATGCACAGCAAGATCAGGGAGAAGACCGGCAAGGAGATCGTTCCAACGGTGATCCTGGGTGCCTGCAACCCCAATCTTGCCTACGAGGCCTATTGCGCCAACAGTGATGTGGCAAGCCTGCTGCCGTGCAACGCAGTCATTCGCGAGATCAGGCCGGGAACGATTTCGGTGGAACTGGCGGCACCCTCGGGCTTGATGCGCATCCTCGGTGATGCCAAGCTGACCGGATTGGCGCGCGAAGCCGATGCGCACATCGAGCGCGCGCTGGCCAAGGTGTAGCCGACGTTGGCGTCAATTCGTGATGCCGTTCCCCAAAGCCGCACAGATTCTGAGTTTCAGGTTGCAGCAGTGGGCTTGGGTTGGGCCGCCCAACTATTGAGCGTCCTTTCGGCTTTTTCGCCGGCACTGGCAAACTTGCTGTATTTGCCGAGGATAGTTACCAGTTGGCCATAGACCTTCGGGTTGCCCGCCATACATTCCTGTTGTTCCAGAAAATCCGACTCGCCCGTGAAATTGCCAATCAGGCCACCGGCCTCCGTAATCAGCAAAGAGCCTGCAGCGGCGTCCCAGGGTTGAAGTCCGGATTCAAAAAAACCATCGGTATAGCCAGCCGCGACATAGGCCAGGTCCAGTGCCGCAGAGCCCGGGCGGCGCAGGCCTGCGCAGCGCGGCATCAGTTCACCCATCATGCGCAGGTAGGTGTTGAAGTCGTCACCTTGGCGAAACGGGAAGCCGGTGGAAATCAGGCATTCGTGCAGACGGATGCGCTTGGAGACGCGCAGGCGACGGTCGTTCAGGTAGGCGCCCCGCCCCTTGGTGGCGGTGAAAAGATCGTTGCGACTGGGGTCGTAAATGACCGCTTGCTCAATCTTGCCTTTGACCGCCAGCGCAATGCTGACGCAATAGACCGGAAAACCGTGGATGAAGTTGGTGGTGCCATCCAGCGGGTCAATGATCCAGACAAATTCAGAATCTTTGGCGCCATGTTCACGTCCGGATTCCTCGGCCCAGATGCCGTGACCCGGGTAGGCCGTGAGCAGGGTCTCGATGATGGCTTGTTCGGCCGCTTGATCGACATCGGTGACAAAGTCGTTGACCTGCTTTTGCGAAACGCGGACCGCTTCAACATCGAGTGCGGCGCGGTTGATGATGGAACCGGCCGTGCGGGCGGCCTTGACCGCCACGTTCATCATGGGATGCAGATTGGGGGATGCCATAGCTTTAAATTGTTTGTGGGACAGACCTTTAGCTCTGTCCCCAACTGATTAAGGTTTGTGGGACAGACCTTTAGCTCTGTCCTCAACTGACTAAGAACCGGGGTCGGCGCGGCGATGCATGCGGCGACAATAGAACGATTTTATCCGCCCCGGTGATTTTTCAATTTTTGAGTCCATGCAGACACGTTTCATCCTGATCAACACCAGCCACGCTGGCAATGTCGGCGCCGTCGCCCGTGCCATGAAAACCATGGGTTTTGGTGACTTGGTGCTGGTGGCGCCGCGCTGGGCCAATGTGCTCAAGCGCGAAGAAACGATCCAGCGCGCCAGCGGGGCGCTTGATGTGCTAAAAAACGCCCGCATTGTGGCCACACTGGATGAGGCGCTGGAGGGAATGACGCACCTTTGCGCCACGGCCATGACGCCACGCGACTTTGGACCGCCCACGGTGACGCCGCGTGAGCATTTTGAGTCGCTATTAAAAAAAGAGCTGTTAACGCATATTCAACGGGGGCTAGAGGCAAATTTGGCTTATAAATATGAGCCTGACCCGGCGCCGCCGGAGGTGCCTGTCGTGCAGCCGGGTGTTGCCTTCCTGTTTGGCTCCGAGCGCTTTGGCATGCGCAATGAGGACGTCTATCGCTGCCATGTCTGTCTGAGCATCCCGAGCGACCCCCAATTTGGCTCGCTTAACCTGGGTGCCGCGGTGCAGGTGATTGCCTACGATTGGCGCCTGGCCCTGGGCGCTTATGCCGTCCAGCCTGCGGCCACACAGTCAGTGCTGGCCGACGCAAGTCAAGTTGCTGGCATGTTGGCGCATCTGGAGCAGTCACTGCAGGCGATCGGTTTTCTGGACCCACTGGCGCCCAAAAAATTGATGCCGCGGCTCAATCAGTTGTTTAACCGGGCCGGTGTCACACAAGAAGAAATCCACATTCTTCGAGGCATTGCCAAGGCGATGCTGCAAATCGCGGCACGGTCCAAGCCCGGCGCGCCGACGCAGCCGCCTGGAGCAGGCTAGACTTCACCCATGTTTTCCAGACTTCGTTCCGACATTCAATGTATTCTTGAGCGCGACCCGGCGGCGCGCAGCGCGTGGGAGGTGCTGACCTGTTACCCCGGTCTGCACGCGCTGATCTTTCACCGACTCGCTCACGCCTGCTGGCATCACAACTTCAAGTGGTTGGGGCGCTTTGTCTCGCACCTCGCCCGCTTTCTGACGGGCATTGAGATCCACCCGGGGGCCAGGATTGGCGAGCGGGTATTTTTTGACCATGCGATGGGTGTGGTGGTGGGTGAGACGGCCGAGATTGGCGACGGCTGCACCATTTATCAGGGCGTGACGCTGGGCGGCACCTCACTCTACAAGGGCGTCAAGCGCCATCCCACGCTGGGCCGTAATGTGGTGGTCGGGGCCGGTGCGCAGGTGCTGGGCGGCTTCACGGTCGGTGATGGGGCCAAAGTGGGTTCGAACGCGGTGGTGACCAAGCCGGTGCCCGCTGGTGCCACGGCAGTGGGCAACCCAGCGCGCATCATCCTGGCCGAGCTCGATGCCAAGCGGGAAGAAACAGCCTCGAAAATGGGGTTTTCCGCCTACGGTGTGACGCAAAATGACGACCCGCTGAGTCAGGCCATGCGCGGCTTGATTGACAACGCCGCCACGCAAGAGCACCAGATTGCGATGTTGTGGAAAGCGATTGAGACCCTGCAGGCTCATCGCGCCGCCAATGAGACGGATTGCGTGCCGGGT
>JADGRK010000256.1 GCA_017880985.1 Rhodoferax sp.
GGCCGCGCCATCATTGGTGGCGTGATGACATCCACCCTGCTGACATTGGTCGTGGTACCGGTGCTGTACACCTACCTGGATGCCTGGGGCGTAAAGGCCAAAGCCTGGTTCACCCGCGGCGCGCATAGGCAGACCACGGCTTCGGATGCGGCACAGGCACCGCACGGAGCTGGCAGCGGTGGCGCTGAACCGGTGCTGTGGGACAAGCATTCCGACCTGTAAATTGACTGCAGCGCGTTCGCCGGACCGCCCGCAGGCGTGAAACGTCTAAAACGTGGCGTGAGCCAAGGCGTGGCTAGCGACGATTGTCGTGGTGGTCGTGGTTACGGCGCTCAAGCTCATGGCGCCGCTGCTCACGTTGCCATCCGCGACGATGACCACGGTAGCGCCAGTCAGCCTCAATGTACTGGGTTTGCGCCATATAAACAGGTGACGGGCGCATATAGACCACAGGCTGCGGCGCGGCATACACCGGATACGATTCCTGGTACACGGGTTGGTACACCGGTTGGTACATCGGCCGCACCACCATCGGCAGCGCATTGCTCACCCCCACATGCACGCCAGGCGAAGACAGACCAAGTGACCAGAACACGTCCTGCGCCTGCGCCGAGCCCAGCATACCCAAAGTCGCAAGAGCCACACTGGCGGCCACAACAAGCGATGACAAGGACCGATCGATCTTCATAAAATTCTCCTGAATAGAAAAGCACACGGGGCAAACACGTGGCCTATATATTTAACGCCGTAAACCGGCCCATGGATAGCGCCAAATGTGTGACAAACATTGCAAGGCGTAACCGGCGCAGTTCGGCGTCTAAAATCATTCGCATGAGCCTCCCTACCCCCGAAACCGTCAAGCCCAGCAACTTTTTGCGCCAGATCATCGAGCATGATCTGGCCGCTGGCACCTACGCCGGCCGCCACTGGGGTGGTAGCCCGGGCGACGCCGCGCACCATGCCAAGGGCCCGCTCGACCCGGCCAAAATCCGCACCCGCTTTCCGCCCGAACCCAATGGCTACCTGCACATCGGCCACGCCAAAAGCATCTGCCTGAACTTTGGCCTGGCGCGCGACTATGGCGGCGTCTGCCACCTGCGCTTTGACGACACCAACCCCGAGAAGGAAGAACTGGAGTACGTCACCACCATCATGAACTCGGTGCGCTGGCTCGGTTTTGAGTGGAACGGCTCGGCCACCGCCCCGCCCTACCAGGCCAGCGACTATTTCGACTTCATGTACCGCGCGGCAGAGTATTTGATCGAAGCCGGCCACGCGTATGTGGACGAACAGACGGTGGAAGAAATCCGCATCAACCGCGGCGACTTCGGCAAGCCCGGCGTCAACAGCAAGTTCAGAGCCCGCACGCCGGCCGAGAACCTGGCCCGGTTCAGGGAAATGCAGGGCGGCCAACACGAAGACGGCGCCATGGTGCTGCGCGCCAAAATCGACATGGCGAGCCCCAACATCAACCTGCGCGACCCCGCCATCTACCGCATCCGCCGCGCCACGCACCACAACACCGGGGACAAATGGTGCATCTATCCGATGTACACCTTTGCCCATCCGATCGAGGACGCGCTGGAACAGATCACGCACAGCATCTGCACGCTCGAATTTGAAGATCAGCGCCCGTTTTATGACTGGCTGATGGAACGCCTGATTGAAGGCGGCCTGCTGGCCAGCCCGCCGCCGAAGCAATATGAGTTTGGGCGCCTGAACCTAACCTACGTGGTCACCAGCAAACGCAAGCTGGCACAACTGGTGTATGACCACAAGGTCAATGGCTGGGACGACCCGCGCCTGCCCACGATCGTCGGCCTGCGCCGGCGTGGCTACACGCCCGAGGCGATTCAACTGTTTGCCGAGCGCATTGGCGTCACCAAAAGCGACAGCTGGATCGACTACGCCACGCTGGAAGGCTGCCTGCGCGAAACGCTGGACGTGTCGGCCCCGCGCGCCATGGCTGTGCTGGACCCGGTGAAACTGGTGCTGAGCAACTGGGATGAGGTGATGGGCGCGGGCAAGCTTGATGATTGCAGCGCCCCGATTCACCCGCATCACCCCGAGCTGGGCCGGCGCACATTCAGGATCGGCAAAGAGGTGTGGATTGACCGCAGCGACTTTGAAGAGACGCCGCCCAAAGGCTTCTTCCGCCTGTTCCCGGGCAACAAGGTGCGCCTGAAATACGGCCACGTGATCGAATGTACCGGCTTCAGCAAAGACCTCGAAGGCAGGATCCGTGAGGTGCACGCCGCATTGGTGCCAGACACCAAGAGCGGCACCCCCGGCAGCGACGCCGTCAAGGTCAAAGGCGTCATCACCTGGGTCGCCGTGGCCGATGGCCTGAGCGCCGAAGTGCGCCTGTACGACCGCCTGTTTCTGGAGGCCCAGCCCGACAGCGGCGGCAAAGACTTCATCGAAGCCCTGAACCCCAACAGCCTGAAAGTGGTGCAGGCGATCGTGGAGCCCTCACTGGCCTGCGCCCGCGCTGACCAGAAGTTTCAGTTTGAGCGGCATGGCTACTTTGTGGCGGATGGCGTGGACCACACGAAGGCGAAGCCGGTGTTCAATCTGGCGGTGGGGTTGAAGGATGGGTGGGGGAAGTAGCGCCATGTTCTACCTCGACCTGTTTGCCACCCTGCACCGCCACCAGGTTGAGTACGTTTTGATTGGTGGCTTGGCCGTGGCTTTGCATGGCATAGAGCGCAACACCATGGACATTGACGTGTGCATCGTCATATCCCCAGATAATCTGCGCCGCATGATCGAGGCGGCCAAAGAGTTGAACCTCAGTCCGGTATTGCCCGTGCCATTGGAAACCCTGAGCCAAATCGACACCCTCAGACAATGGCATCAGCAGCGCAATCTGCAAGCGTTCGCCCTGCACACACCCGACTTGGCGGGGGTCACGCTGGACCTGCTGCTGTTCCCACCCGTTGCACCCGCCGACATGTGTCAGCGCGCTGTGCGCCTGGACGTTTCGGGTATCCCCATCCAACTGGCCAGTGTGGATGATTTGATTGCCCTGAAGCAAAGCGTTGGCAGGCCAATCGATTTGGCCGACATCGAGCACCTCAAACGCCTGCAATGCCCATGAGTCCCGCTGTCACACCCAGCGCGCGAGACCAGCGCACCTATTACGTGAGCGACGAACGCCTGCATGCGTTTGCACAGCTCAGCTACGCGCAAAGACTGCAATGGGTGGAACAGTGCTCACAGTTCGTCCGGCTGGCGCAGCAGGCAATGGACAGGGACAACAAAAAGTCCGCAATGAGTGCGGGAAGGCGGTTGATGCACAATGACTCCAACGCTGAATTTGATTAGCGATTCATCCCCACATTTGCCGCACAACATTGCAATGGAAGGCATTGCACTGTGAATGCGCAGGAGCTGATGGCAAAGGCCCGGTTTGAGCTGCACGGCTACTTTGTGGCGGACCAGGTGGACCATGCTGGAGCAAAGCCGGTATTCAATCTGGCGGTGGGGTTGCGGGATGGGTGGGGGAAGTAACCGATTGTCGAAATATCCTGATTTGTAAAATTATCAAAACCGATATAAAATGAAGCGCATCGAATGGCTGGGAACGTCGCTCAACGCGGTACGCGATTTTCCACAGGATGCGCGTCTGGCAATAGGTCAGGAGCTTCAACTGGTGCAGGCCGGTTTCATGCCTACAGACTTTAAGCCGATGCCGACGGTTGGTGCTGGTGTGTATGAAGTCAGGGTGCGCGAAGGCAAACAGTACCGCGTGATTTATGTGGCCAAGTTTTCGGACTATGTTTATGCGCTTCATGCCTTCATTAAAAAGACACCTAAAACTGCGAAGCCTGATTTGGACGCAGCCAAAAACCAATACGCCGCCCTATTGAAGAGGAAGAGATCATGACTGAAAAGCTGCACAGTGTGGTTGGAAGCAACAACGTCTTTCGCGACTTGGGGTTTCCGGAAGCCGAAGCACAAAACTTGTTGCTGCGCGGTGACCTGGTCATACACATCCGCAAAGTGATCGACAAGCTCGGCATCACGCAAGCCGAAGCCGCCAAGCGCGCAGGCATCACACAGCCACGCATGAACGATCTGGTCAAAAACCGTACGCACAAATTCACGCTGGATGCGCTGGTGAACGTGGCTTCGCAATTGGGCTACACCGTGAAGTTGTCGCTGAAGAAAGCGGCCTGATGCATCGGCTCGCTACCTCACCCAAACCCGACGCCGACGACAAGTTTCAGTTTGAGCGGCACGGCTACTTTGTCGCCGATGGCGTGGACCATCAGGCGGGCAAGATGGTGTTCAATCTGACAGTGGGGTTGCGGGACGGGTGGGGGAAATGAAAATGCCCATGACTGAAAAACAATTGCTTGCCCGCGACGCCAAACGCGACATCGGTGCCGAGCTGCTTCTCTCGGTGCGCCAAATGAAAGCCGGCAAAGGCAAGGTGGTTGCCAGTATTGAGCAACAGCCGAAGG